>SOJN01000001.1 GCA_004376575.1 candidate division TA06 bacterium
TTGGCTCGACCGGGTGCAGCCAGCATCAAGATTTACGATATTGCAGGCAGACAGGTGAAGGTTCTCACCAGCGGGAAAGCAAAGGCGGGTCCACATGAGGTTACATGGGATGGAACTGATGCTGCCGGCCACAGGCTTTCCAGCGGTGTCTATTTCACCCAGATGAAATCAGGTGAGTACAGAGCCGCCAAAAAACTCCTCCTCCTTCGCTGAGAAGACCACGAACGACAAAAAAGATGTCATTGCGAGCCAAATAGGTCCAGCCCGTCGCAGGCGGGATGAGACATATTTGGTCCTCCGTCGGCACAAGCCGGCGGAGGACAATCAAAGCGATAGCGAAGCAATCTGGCACAAGCAGATCCTTCACTTTCGCTTCCCTCGACTTCTCTCGGGATTAACTCTGTGTAACAAGCTCACCACGCTTTGCTTGTGACCTCTAACAAAGACTAAACACGATGACAGAGAGCTGATGTCATTCTCCACGGCAATCTTCGATCTTAGATCTACGATCTTAAATGTAGAGGGACCTGCCCGCCCGGCTCGTTTTACGAGCGGCCGTGTCACGGCCTTCTGAGCGGACCGAAGGGAACGGAGTGAAGCGCCGTAGAATGACAGAAAGGCTTGGGCTCCGGGGTTGGCTAGGTTTGCTTTCTGATAGGAGGCTTCCGTTTTCTTCCATGAGAGGGAGACCGAATACTGGGAATCACCCTCCTTGTTCCTTTTCCCGTGGTGTGGATGAATAGGAGGTCTTCTCTTAACTTGCTCTCAATCTCTTGAGGTTTCTTTGAAGGTCGAAAAAGTGCTTCCTGCTTACGGGCCGCGTCTTCAAGTCGGTGTGAGGCTATCTTGCAGTACTCTTCTGATATGTCTATGTGAACGAAGTCTCTCCCCGTCTTGTATGCGACCAGGGCAACGGTTCCAGTACCGCCGAACATGTCCAGCACCAGGTTCCCTTTGTAGGTGTAGAACTTGATCAGCCTGTAGATCAGTTCCTCTGGAAAAGGAGCCGGATGGCCACGCCGTCGGGTCTCAGGTGGAATATACCAGAACCCATCAGAGTACCTCTTGAACTCATCCGCGGTTATGTCGATGTCCTTTGGATCGCCCTTCAGTTTCCAGGAGTCTTTGCAGAAGACGAGAACGTACTCCCATGAGGGGACAATATGAGGGTTAGCAGGACTCTTCCAACTTCCCCAGGCAGTCCTCCGCAGCATAGTCTGCTTGTACCACAAGATTTCCGTGCGCATTGTCATCCCGATTTGGCGCATTTGTTCGATAAAGTCATGATGAATTGGGTTGAAGTTCTTGATGCTCGTTGGCGCTATATTGAGCGCAAACCGTCCCCCAGTGACCAGGATCCGCTTCACTTCCGTCCATACATCCATCAGCCAGTTGAGGTAGTCGTCGTACGCAAGCTCGTCGTCATGGTTGTCATACTTGGCCCCGACGTTGTAAGGCGGTGACGTGATTACCAGGTGTACGGTCTTGTCAGGGATGTCCTTCATCACTTCTAAGGCATCCCCGCATTTTATGTCTTCTAGGAGCTTCAACTCGACAACCTCCTACGCGATTTCTCTCTTCAATTGGTCGGGTATCCATCGTAGGTACAAGTGCTCTTGCCCAATTCCCAATATTGTCACACATGTCTTCGAAGCTTAGTATCTGCGGACACAGCGATGTGGCAGGATTGAGTACGTAAGTAGCATCGAAGTACATCTCAAGTAGTTGCCTCGCCTTGGTCGGCTTTTGGCATGTTCCTAACTCTTCATCCAGATCCAGGGTCACCATCGCTGTTCTTATGCCTAGGTCTCTGATGGCGAGAGCGTAGAAGCAGCCCTCTGTTTCTCTGGCATGGAAAGATGTTTTGCAGCTGAGAATCGCGAAGGCTCTCCAAATTCCACTCTGGTCTCGAGCTACCAGGATTATGTCGTTATCAGGCCACAGATCAGTCATTTGCTGGACACAACGTCGTTTCGCGGGCAAGGAGAGAAAACGCTTTAGGTCCGGTGTCCTCTTCCGAATGAAGCTCGCAGAGACAGCTGCCACGCCAGAGGACATTAGGTGGCGGTTGATATAGGACTGCACACACTTTTGGAATCCTATGCCAACCTTGGCTACCCAGCTATTGCGTGCCTGCTTCTCCGTGTAGTCTTTTTTCTCAACAAGGGCTTTTTCATAAATGGCTTGCGCATCAGCAATGCCAAGCTTTGTGCTGTCAAGCTTCTTGTTCAAAAACTCGAGTAGGGTGAATATGCCACAGGTCTTGTCAAGTTGCTCGACCACTTGGCGGCCCACTGTGGAGCCAATCTTCTCTATTTCCTTGTCCGAAAGGCTCAGTTCTCTAGGCATTCGCTTCCCCTACCATAGCCATGTGGGCGCACCAATATTACATCGCTGTTGTGGTGAGTCAAGGGTAATCTCGTCTCGCCACCGTGGCCTGGCATTTGCGAGAGGACCCATTTCATAGCGCTATCGAGTGGCGTTGCAGACGGAAGACAATGCGCATGGGAGCCTCTTTCTCCCGGGTTATTTCAGGACCGTCATCTTCCTGGTTGATTGATGATCTCCCGCCTTAAGCCGATAGAAGTATACGCCAGCTGAAAGCCTTTCGGTAGTCAAATCTGTGCTTCTGTATCCAGCCTTTTGCTCCTCATCCACAACTGTCATTACTTTCTGGCCAGCTGTGTTGTATACCTCAAGCTTCACGTGAGAGTCGTTAGGAAGGGCGTACTGTATGGTTGTTGAACTGGTGGCAGGGTTAGGATAGTTCTGAGAAAGCGAGAATACTTCCGGTGTTCCTCTATTGTGGCTAGAAGACTGCTGATGCTTTTGCGGCTCTGAGTCGACTTCGAATTCGTCCACCACGTTCCAGTGAGGCGTATAAACCACGTGTACAGTGGTCGCACGGTCGACTGTCAGAGCGGGTTCAACAAGGATGTAGGTCGTATCGCCATCACAGACTACCATATGGCTGAATCTGTAGCCCATGGTGGTGTCGCAACCTACACATTCTTCTACCTCCATTCCAAATGAATTGGATATGTCATAATACTTGAAGTGTTCACCAGATAGACTGTCTGTGCTGATTCCTGCTGTATTTGCGTTGTTGTGCCAGTAGTGTATGGGAACTCTTCTGGTCTTGGGAATCCCTTCAACGTCTACGACTACAAATTCAGGATGTGTAGAATCGACGGCATTGTAATAGAACTGAGCAAGAAGGACTGCTGTAGCCTTTACGATTCTAGGGAGAAGTGTATCAATAGCGCTCGTGGCATTGCCGTTGAAGTAGTCGTTCAATTCATCCACCAGCGGCCACAAGGTTGCAGAGTAGGACGCTCTTTCGTCCATTAACGTTGAGTGCCAATCCAAAAGGTTCGCATGATGGACGCCGATACTCTCTGCAACCACAGCCGGTAACCTGGAGTCAGCCAGATTACAGAAAAGCATGTAGTAGATTCCATATCTCAAGAGGTTCTGATTCCATATCTCTGCGTCATCGTAGTCTACGTCCAGGTCGCCATCCATGTCCTGGCTGACCCAGTCCTCAGTCAAATAATCATAACTCTTGAAAACGGTCATTGTGTGATGAGCGTCATAATTGCAGATTCTCGTCAGCCAGCGCAAGGACGATTCGCAGTCTGAATCATTCCAGGCTCTAATTCCATAGTTCAGATACTCCATAGATTTGACCTTGGCATCGTGCACCTGCACTTTTGTTCTTAATGAGTTCTCCGCAAGCACACCGTATCTTGTTCCGAGAGAATCGCAGAGCGGATCTACAAGCCCGACAATCAAAGAAAGTGGAACCTCCCAGCAGAAGTCGTACCTGGACCTGAAGGTGCCACGTGTTGGGAAGTAAACTGTCTCCTGACCAGCCCTGGGCAGCGCAATGCTGGGAAATTGATCCACCACAGCCCGGATGCAATCCTTGCAAGACTCTATGTCACCGGGATCCTGGAGCTTTTCCAGGCTGTCGTTCCAGCAGTAAGCGTAGGACTCATTTATCAAAAACTGGGCGGCATCTTCGTCTGGTTCGGTTGTGCTGTGAACGTCGACCCACATGATTTCATCCTCTTGATCCGCAAGATCACGGATGTCGATGCTCGCCGGGTTATCCCCAGTGTAGAACTCATAGACATCGTTCAACCCACTTTCCTGGAGATAATCGACGGACTTCTTGAAAAGTTCGACGTGTGCGTAGCGGTTGTAGCTTTGAGCTTTCCCACACGTGGACAAAACCAGTACAAGTGTGGCAGAGAACATGAGGACTACAAGATTACTTACCCTTGACACAGAGAACCACCTTGTTTGAGCTTCACACGCACCCGCAGGCAAAATCCATTATATCTAAAACAGATGATGTGTCAATAGCGGAGCACCGACCAGCGCCGATGCAGATCGAAAATCGAAATTCCGCGTAGCCTTGCCCCACACCCAACCCAATCCGAAACACGAAACGTTGAAAAGTTCATACCTGCATGTCCGGGGCGTTTCACGGCCCCTCGTTCCACGAGGTCACCAGCCCTTACGGCAGGTTTAATTCTCATTCCGCAGTCTGTGTCTAATGTGGGGGTGTCTAGGGGAAAACCTGCCATTTCTTGTTTCCATCGACATGGACAGCGAGAATCGCTGCGCCCTGCACGTAGACCAGATTCTTTTCATTGAGCCAATCCCAGACCTCGGGCCGGTAGCCGTGAACAACCCTTTCGATTGTACCGGTTGACACATCGACCACATCTAACCCATCAGACAACACTCCCAAGTATCGATCTTTTGGTGACCATTTTAGCTCTCTTACTTCTGGAAGAGGGAGTCCCATAACAGGAACCACATGATGGTCCGAGATTTCGATCACTACTAGACCGCGCTCTGGAACCCAATAGGCTAACCGGTTCTCTGCCGACCATGTACGGACCGGAGTCCGGGACAGGGAATCAGCCACTATGAGTCTCTTCTGGGTCACTGTGTTATACGCCCAGAGGCTCCAGAATCCGTCCCCCCTTGACAGACATGAAATCCAGTCGCCGACCCCAGCCGAGAGATCGGCGTGTGCAATCTCGATGGATGGGAGATCCCTCAGGATCCGGCGGGCTCCCTGAGCCAGACGGTCCACGGCCCAGACTTCTGAATCACCCTTTGCCAGAGACTTGAGGAGATAGAAGTCGTCACCATTGGGAGTCCAGCCCACGGCGGACAGTTTCCCTGAGCCTGAGGCTCCGATAGAAAAGGAGAGGTAGGCGGGTCGGTCCAACAGGGCAATGGTGACATCAGAACCGCTGAGAAGAGCAAC
>SOJN01000002.1 GCA_004376575.1 candidate division TA06 bacterium
TATTCTCTGAGAACTCCAAGCTGAACTTCCCTGGCTATAATCTCGGCTTTGAGATTCCCTGCCGCCACAATTGCTGCCTTGACTTCCTCATCTAAGGACACTGTCTTATGTTCTTGCTGGAACACCTTGAGCGACTCCTCGGCTGCGCTCAGGTCTTCCTTCACCTGCTCCAACCTGTCTTCAATGAACATACGGTTTCTCTTTCCCCTGGTCATGTTCACTTCCGTGTTAAATCTATCCAGTTCGTCTATGTATGAGTTGGCAATCTTTGCGGCAAGAACGGCAGTTTTCGCATCCACGTAAACGATGATGAGCCCTTCAGGGGAGACTTCAGGGGATGTTGCCCCCTTCAAAGAGATAACGGCCTCCTCCAGAGTCTCAGCTCCGTATTCATCCATGAGGTTACACTTCTGTATAACCCTTTCCATCACCCTTCTTGATTTGAGGATTTTGACAAAGACATCCGAGGCAGTTGCCATTCCTGGGAGCCCAGCCATCGAAGCGACGGCACCAAGGCCACCGCCAAGTAGGGAACCAATTCCCAGGATCTCAGGTTGTTCAACCGGGGGAAGAAGCGTGGCCGAGGCTGTGTATTTTTTTGGAAGGACAAGGCTTATGACAACAGTCAAGATGGTGATCACGGCGGTGTTGAAGACGATAAGCCTCCTCCACTTCACAATCACCTTGAAATAGTCCCTTATGTTCACTTCTCTTTCCATCTCTTTATAACCTATCTTGCGATGGTGAGCCAGGCGATAACCACAGAGGTAACTGCGGTCCCAATTGTTAAATAGTCCTGCCACCATCTGAGAGTGACCTCTGGCACGATAACCGCATCTCCTCGCCTTATCTCAGGGTTTCCGTTGGCGGATATTATGTCGCCGTTAGGACGCCTCACCTTGACCCTGCCCATGGAGGCCCTGTCAGTAGGACCACCGGCAAGACCTATGTAGCTCAATGCTCCCAGCTCAGGCTGATACAGGATGGCTCCAGGAGCGTTCACAGCGCCCTCAACATAAACAACATCCTCAACAGAGGGTATAACCAATATGTCTCCATCCTCCATCAGTACGTCAGCCAGAGTATCGCCCTCCACTAGCACCTTTTCCAGGTCCACTCCTATCTTGATTGCCTTGCTCTCTGCTCCCGTGCGGCGTTTAACATAGGAATTTCTAAGATCAGCCCAGGGGGCGACTCCTCCAGCTTTTCTCACTATTTCAGTTGCTTTGTCCCCTGCTTCGAGCTCATATATCCCCTCGCTTGTCCTTGTCTGTTCGGCTGTCAAGGCACTGATTCTCAAGCTGTAAACGCCAGAGCCATAGACGGCTCCACGGACTGTCACCCTCTTCTTCATGGCCGGCACCATGATGATGTCGCCATCCATGACGAAGGGATTGGCAGAAGCGTCTCCTGTGAGCTCAAAGCTGTACAGATTGATGATAGAATGGACGTCACCTCCCCGGAGCAGTTCAATACTGGCTCTTGATGCAGTTCCTTGGAGTTCCGCCCTCTTCAGAACTTCAGACGCACGAGTGACCGGCGTCGCACCAACGACACCGGGCTTGAACACATCCCCTACAACAAAAACCTTGCAGCGTCTGAAACGCGCCAGCCCCAACGACACCTGCACATCCTTGAAATACTTGGATGCAACTTCATTGGCCTTCTTTTCCGCATTGGCAAGGGTCATGCCGCTCACCTGTATCCGATCAATCGTCTTGTAGACAGGGATCCGAAGATTTGAGGCTTCACCAATTGTGACTCTTGAGACCGGCGTCTTCAGATAGAGTCTGCCTTGAAGAGTGACGCTCCCCCAGTACATATCGGTTATGGATCCCGTTAGAGAAATGAAGAGCCCATCTCCCGGGCCTAGGACATAGGTCTCTGGATCCACAGGTGACTCAAGAGCAGTTTCAGCCTCACCCGCGGGTACACCCAGATCTCCAGATTCCTGAGCAAGAACGAAGCCTGGAACCAAGACCAACGCACATACACACAGAAGTCTGAGACCACACATGTCGTTTCTCCTATTGAAGACCGCTTTCAAAAAAACCGGCACCCTGGGGGCCCGGCATAAAAATCCGGGTGAGTGTGTACCCCAGCTCGCCAAAGGCTACGCGTCGCCGCTCGGGCTATTTGAGCAGACGAAAAGAACATGGGCTAAACTCTAATGCCCCAATGTTCGGCCTACCTTTAACGAACCTCGATAAACACCACCCTTCCAGTAAAACCTACAACCAAATTGTACTTGTTTACCTAAATCTTGTCAAGAGATTTCTTGGGTCCGAGCCCGCAACCTAACAGATTGAGGCACAGAATCTTACACCGCTAATTCTCGACACAAAACCCATGGTGTGGAATCTACAGCCTCGAATACCAATCCCTGTAGAAATCCTGATACTCTCTTCGCCCTTCTCTAATCTTCTTCCACCAGTCCCCGTTTGCCTTGAACCAGTCCACGGTTTTCCCCATCCCTTCTTCGAGCCCTGTCCCGGCTTCCCATGACAGAAGATCCCTGGCCTTATCAGTAGCTGATATGAGCCTTTCCACATGGCCTGGCCTATCACCCACATGCTTTATGAGTGACTTCGGTTTGCCGACCGCTTCCAGGATAATTCGCGTAATCGTCAGTACATCGTAGTCCTTCCCGGTCCCAAGATTTATCACTTCACCCTTAATTCTCTCCACATCCATATTCATTACCCTATCCAGAGCTTCGCAACAGTCCTCTACGTACAGCCAGTCTCTGGTGTTCTTTCCCGCGCCGTACACAGGAAGTTCTTTATCCTCGAGCGCGTTTGTAATAAACAAGGGCATCAGCTTCTCTGGAAACTGGTTCGGGCCGTAGTTGTTAAAGGGCCTTATTATACATGTCGGCACACCATAGGTTATGAAATAAGCATACGCAAGCCTGTCTGCCCCACACTTCGCCGCTGCATACGGGCTCTTGGGTTTCAATGGATGCTCTTCTGTCATCGGAATCTGCTCCGCGGTTCCGTAGACCTCGCTCGTAGATATGTGGACAAACCTTTCAATGGGATGTTTTCTCGCCGCTTCCAGAAGAACCTGGCTTCCCTTAACATCAGTACTAATGAATGGATCAGAATTGTCTATGGACCTGTCTATGTGCGTCTCAGCAGCAAAATGGATCACCTTATCAACCCTCTGCATCGTCTTCTCCACAAGTTCCCTGTCTCTCACATCTCCATGGATGAACTCGAAATTGTCGCTCTCGAGAATCTCTTTGGTGAAGTTCTCCATGTTGCCGCAATAGGTCAAAGCATCCAGAACGACAACTCTTGCCTCTGGGTGCTTCCTCATGCAGAGTTTCACAAAGTTCGACCCTATGAATCCTGCCCCTCCGGTCACCAGAATGGTCATACTGATATCCTCACTTCTTCCAATCAAAGGCGATGTCGTTATCAAAAGGATCCAACCTGTACTCATCAGGATTCTCGTGGTTGTATGGCTCGGTAGGAACATTCATCACCATCGTCTCCTGATCGCCAATACCCTTGAATCCGTGATAGACCCCGGCAGGTATGTGCACCAGCACTGGGTTTTCCTCATCAGCAAAAAGCTCCATAACCTCTCCATACGTTTTCGACCCCTCCCTGGCATCATAGAGGCCAAGTCTCACCTTTCCCCTTACAAGAGCGATGTTGTCATCCTGAATCTTGTGGTGGTGCCACGCTTTCACAACCCCGGGTTTGACAGTAGTCACATATGCCTGGCCGAACTTACTGTAGAAAGGATCGTCCTTCCTGATAACTTCCATGAGCTTGCCCCGCTCATCCTTAATGAACTTCAGCTTCTTGACGTGGACACCGTCAATCATTCCAAACCTCCATCTGTAGAGCTAAAATGCTAGCAGGCACTGAGGCTTATGTCAATTCAAACGCCCATCATCTCGAAAAAAACCAGACCCGCTCTCTATATTACCCCTGTCGCTTCAGCTGCCTCTCTGGCAATCTTCTCATCTATTCCCACGTGCTCGAGGATAGTATATCGATCCGGCCTGGTTCTTGGCGCCTCCACCAGCGCCCTGACTGCAGTTTCTGAACTTATTCCCAGGCCCGAGGCATTCACGGGAAGCCCCACAAGATCAAACACTCTCTTGTACAGTTGCCAGTCTTCACCACGGAGGTAAGAGCAGAGAATGGTTCCCACTGCCACCTGTTCTCCGTGGAGCGCGGAGGTTCCGATCACATCAAGAGCATGGCTGAACTCATGCTCCCCACCGCTGCAGGGTCTGCTGGTTCCCGCAATCTCCATGGCAATGCCACCTAAGATCAGGCCGTTCAGAACGTCTCTCAAGAACAGTTTGTCTTCTACATTCTTGCTTTCACTCTTAACAACAGAAAGAGCGGCAGTGTTCGATAGAAGATAGGCAAAGTCCTCCATCTCTTCTTTCCCACATTCACAGGCCAGACGCCAGTCGGATAGGGCTGAGAGGTTGGAAACCAGATCACCCACACCAGCTCGTCTCGTGCGCACAGGAGATGCGGCTATCACCTCCAGATCTGCAATCAGACCATGAGGCATTCGCGCCACGAGGCTTTGCGATTTACCCGCGCCATCCTTCAGTACAGCGATTGGAGAGCAAATGCCATCATGGGACATGAGCGTAGGCAC
>SOJN01000003.1 GCA_004376575.1 candidate division TA06 bacterium
GGTCACGCGTCTCACTACCTCCCCCCCCCCCGCGCGAGGGGCTAATTGAAAAACATAAATACAAGTTGTCCTCCAAGTATGCCGGGGTGGCGAAACTGGCAGACGTGCTAGCTTGAGGGGCTAGTGCCCTTCGGGGCGTAGGAGTTCAAATCTCCTCCCCGGCACCAACGTTTTACTGAATACCCTGCCCTGATTTGGTCATTCCTCGTTTATGAAGAAATATGTCATATACGTTCTCAGAAGCCTCAAGGACGGTAAGCTCTACATAGGACATACTGATAACCTCCACATGAGGCTGATCCGCCACCACTCAGGTGGTGTCCGTTCGACGAAGGGCAGAAGGCCTCTCAAGCTAGTCTACACTGAGTCAGTTCAAGCCAGAGAAAAAGCTGTTTCGCGAGAGAGATATTTTGAGTCCGGCCCCGGGCACAGGTTCCTGCAGTCAAGGCTCACGCTGAGCGGAAATGGAAAAGGCAGCACGTAGTCGCTCGTGACCTCCAACTGACGGATCCCGACAAAGTCGGGACAGGTGCCTGGCTCGCTCCGCGAGCCTAGCTTGAGGGGCTAGTGCCCTTCGGGGCATAGGAGTTCAAATCTCCTCCCCGGCACCACACAAGAAGATCCCACAAACCAAATGTTGAAGGATGCTGTTTTCATGTCATCTTTTGACCGGCAACCCGGAAAAAACCGCTTGAAAAACAGCAAATCGTAGGGTATGATTCAGCCAAAACAAAGAAGCGAGACTGAATGGACTCTAGTAGAAAGTCCTCACCTGCCTGCTTTTCCACAACACAAGTCGTCCTTTCCTACTATTATTTGCCAATAAACAGAGTCTCTTTTGCTTACACCGGAGGCTGCACAAATGTCTATGTTCGATAAGTGCCGCGAGTTCGGCAAAATGGTCGCCCACTTGAAGTCAACAGGACAGTTCTTCTATCTCCGGGAGATCGATCCTGCCGCAACTCCCGTGGTAAAAAGGAAGAACAAAGAACTGGTCATGCTTGGCTCAAACAATTACCTTGGTCTGACTTCGCATCCCAAGGTGGTCGAACGCACAATAGAGGCTGTTAGAGAATACGGGACAGGTTCTTGCAGCTCGCGAGTTCTCACCGGAACCACCAGTTTGCATAACCAGCTTGAGAAGAAACTGGCTGAATTCAAGCATACCGAAGATGCCGTAGTGTTCAGCACAGGATTCATGACAATGATGGGTACAATTGCCGCCTTGACTGAAGAGGGAGACATTATTCTGAGCGATGAGCTGAACCATGCAAGCATAATTGAAGGCTGCCGTCTCTCCAAGGCTCAAGTCATGGTCTACAGGCACAATGATATGGCGGATCTTGAAGATAGACTTTCCAAGTGTTCTCCTTCTTCCAACAAGCTTATCATCACCGATGGTGTCTTCAGCATGAAAGGAACAGTCGCGAATCTGCCTGAGATCAAAAGACTTGCTGATAACTATCAGGCCAGAATCATGGTGGACGATGCCCATGGCACAGGAGCCCTGGGCGCTAAAGGCCACGGGGTTCTTGAATACTTCGACATGGAAGGAGAGGTTGACCTTGTCTGTGGGACTTTCAGCAAATCTTTAGGCACGGTAGGAGGATTTACAGGGGCAACTGAAGATATTATAACGTACCTGAAGCTTAACGCGCGGCCATTCATCTTCAGCGCCAGCCTACCTCCATCGGTTGCAGCTACAGTCCTTGCCTGTTTGGAGGTAATAGAAGAAGAACCTGAACTCATCAAGAAACTCCACTGGAATGCGAACTTCATCAGGAAGAGTTTAGAGGAGATGGGGTTTGCAATTGAGCAAACGATAACACCTATCATCCCGGTTCTGATTGGCGATGACGAGGAGACTTTCAAGATGGCCGGTCAGTTGGAAGAGGAAGGAGTAATAGTGAATCCCGTTGTTCCACCGGCAGTGCCGAGAGAATCTTCCCTCATCCGGGTGAGTGTCATGGCGACACTGTCCCTCGAGAATCTGGAAATGGCTCTGGGTAAGTTCAAACTCGTCGGGAGTAGATTGGGGATCATCTAGCGTGCACCAATCTGAGAAGGCTTCGCCTGTGAAACCCCATGGCCTGTGGACTCCGGGCTTTTGGCGTGCGTATCTCCTGACGATGAGGCCTTATCTTCTGTTTGTGTCGGGTGCGGCAGGGATGGCCGGGTTTGCTGACGGATCCTCTAGAAGTGTATCCGCGACACTCGTAGTCTTCTTCGCCCTCTTTCTCTCCTACGGGTTTGGGCAGGCTCTGACAGACTGCTTCCAAATCGACACCGATTCTCTTTCTTCCCCATATCGTCCCCTGGTAAGGGGGTCCATTACGAAGCGCCAGGTCCTGTGGACCAGTTTGATTGGGCTCTTCTCCTGTTGTCTTATATTACTGGTCCACAATCCCAAAATCCTGGTCCCAGGTGTTCTTTGTGTGTTCGGTCTGGCCACATATACTTTTTTCAAAAGGAGATGGTGGGGAGGTCCTTTTTACAACGCCTGGATTGTTGCCTTGCTTCCTATCATCGGAAAAATGGCAGCTGTTGGATATGGGTGGAGCTTCGGAAGTGTGATGGCGAGCGGGATTCTGCTGCCCATCACTATCAGCACCCTTTTCAGTTACGCCAACTTCGTCTTGATGGGTTACTTCAAGGACATATCAGCTGATAGAGCAAGTGGCTATAATACTTTCTGCGTAGCATTCGGATGGAAAAGGGCTGCAGTGGCGACAGATCTTCTTGCGCTCCTCTCCATATTGGCAACAGGCTGGGCCTTCTGGAAATTCAGCTCCTTCGCTTCGTTGCTTTGCCCCATAAGACTCCCCTCTGTAGGCATTTTCATTGTGGCCATCATAGGCTTGATTCTGGCACAACTGGGGATTCACCGGACCCGAGATGAGCACAAAGCGCATGACCCCATTGCTAACGTGGTGCGAGGCTTCGTTTTGCTGCGCCTCGCTGAGATCTGTCTGGTCAGGCCGGGATGGCTCATATTGGTTGCCATATTCTACATCGGGTTTGAAGCGGTTCTTAAGCTTCGTCCCGAGGAAAGCCAGATCTAGGATGAAGGTATTCTTGAACCCTCACTGCAACTATGGGAGAGGTCTACGTCTGTGGAAAGGGATCGAAAGAGAGATTCGAGAGCGGACGGGACAGTTTGAGACCGAAGAAATACTTTCGCCAAAGGAATTCCATGTCCAGGTATCAAGAGCACTGGAAGGTGGAGAAAATGTATTCATTGCCGCGGGCGGAGATGGAACTGTCAACCTTCTGTTAAACGCACTCATGAATTCTGGCGAGCACAGAGCGACTATTGGAGCGATTGGGCTCGGTTCCAGCAACGATTTCCACAAGCCATTCCGAAGCGAGGCGTTGGTTAGGGGAATACCGCTCAGGATTGACTCGCAAAACGCTTCACTATGTGATGTGATACGCGTCAATTATCAGGATATCCAACATAGATGGGTTACACGTTTCTGTCTCATCAATGCGAGTATTGGGATCACAGCTGAAGCAAACGCCCTCTTTAATTCGCGCGTCGGCATTCTCAAGATGCTCCAGAGATTCTCTGTCAACGCTGCTATTTCCGTGGCGGCCCTTTTGTCCATTCTTGCCTATCGCAACCTCGCTTGCCTGTTGAGTATTGATGGAGATGAGGCGCAGAAGTTCAGGATCACCAATCTGGGAATAATAAAGAACCCACATTTCGCTGGCTCACTCTGCTATGATACACCGATCGGACCTGATGATGGTAAGATCGGAATCAACCTTTGTGCAGACTTGACGCTCCTAGAGGCAATACAAATGCTCATTGCCCTTTCTAACAACCGCTTCTGTGGACTCCCGAAGACACAGTCCTGGATTGCAGGCAGGGCTTCAGTCACTAGCCAGCACATTTTTGCGTTGGAGATGGATGGCGAAGTCTTCAATACCGATTGCGCTGATTTCAGCGTCATGCCAAAAGCAATAAGGTGTTGCCAATGAAAGATATGAATGAAATAACAGAAAACCTCATCATCGGTTCATGGGCCCGACACTTCTCTCGTTCACCCAACCAGCTAAACAAGCTGCACGAAAGCGACGCAGAACTGGTCGAGATCTCAAAAGATTCTCCTTATCTTCTGGCCGCAACCATTGATACGATTGCTGAAGAGATTGCTGAAGGACTATACCAGGATCCTTACACCATGGGCTGGGTGACTGTCATGGCCACTTTGAGTGATCTGGCAGCAGTTGGTGCTCACCCTCTGGGGTTGGTCGTCTCCGTGTCGGTTGACCCTACCCGCAACAAGGAATTCTCCAGTGCAATTGCTCAGGGTATGGAGGATGCATCTCGAGACCTTGGTGTCTTCATACTCGGAGGAGACACAAATCTAACCTCTGGGATTTCACTAACAGGATGTGCTCTCGGCCTCGTGCCGCGAAAAGAGGTGATAACCCGTCAGGGTTGCAAGGTGGGAGATCATGTCTTTATCACCGGAGGAATAGGCGCAGGAAATGCTCTGGGGCTTGTACGGTTGACCAAGACTCCTGACGATTGCTTTCCTGAAAAGCTCTATCGACCGGTAGCACGTCTCAAAGAAGGACAGCTTCTGAGACGACACGCCAACTGCTGTATGGACACAAGCGACGGGTTGTTGACGACCCTTGATCAATTGATGCGGATCAATGGACTGGGGTTTGAAATCGACTGCAATTGGGAGAGAATCTTAGCCCCTCAGGTACTGAGATTGTGCGAAACGACAAAGACACCCCATTGGCTGATGACAGCGGGCCCCCATGGCGAGTTTGAACTCTTGTTTACGATTCCAGATAAGGAAGTTGATTCCTTTTTGAAGCAGACGGAATCCCACGGCATCTCGCCAATCAGACTTGGCAGAGCGCAAAGGCCAAAAGCAATTTCATTGATCCTACCATCAGGAGAAAAGGTGGACGTGGACATGGCACCTCTAAGAAATTTATTACAAACAGTCAATGGCGACCTTGAACGCTACGTGAGGGAATTCAAGGCATTTGGAAAGAAGTGGGGATTAGAAACAGAATGACGATTTTTGAAAGCTTTTCCCAGAGCGCACTTAAGCATTCAAGCAAGACCGCCTTAATGAATAGAGAAAAAGGCGAATACATTGGAATAAACTACAAGGAGCTGATGAATTCGGTAAACGCCGTAGCTGAGGGTATCAAGAGACTGAGCATAGGCAAAGGCGACAGGGTCGGCATCTTTTCCTACAATCGGCCCGAATGGGTGATTGCCGACCTGGCAGTCCTGAAAATAGGCGCTGTCGTCGTACCCATTTATCATACACTGCCTTCTTCACGTATGAAACGAATAGTGAGCGATTCAAACACAAGACTACTTTTTGTGGAAAACACCTCGTTGCTGGCTGTGGTCAAGGAAATCAAAGACGATTGCCCGATTCTCAGAAACATCGTCGTCTTTGAGTCTTCAGAGCCTATTGCTGAGCATGACATTCTTCAATTTGATAGTCTCAGACACGAGAAATGCAAGTCAGTCGCATCCGAGGAGAGTCCCGATGTCTCCGCCAACGATGTTGCGACCATAGTCTACACTTCTGGAAGTATGGGAGAGCCCAAAGGTGTCATCCTGACGCATAAAAATATCACCTCCAACGCCTTTTCAGTGATGAGGAAATTCAGGGTTACGTCGGAAGATGTTTTCCTTTCATTTCTCCCGCTCTCTCACATGTTTGAGAGGACTTGTGCGTACTACGCCACACTCTTTGCCGGAGGTACCATTGCATATGTGAAGGATATGTCAGCTGTTGCAGAAGACATAAGAGAAGTCAGACCTACCATTCTTATCACTGTACCCCGGCTCATAGAAAAGGTGTACGAGTCAGTTGAGAAGAGAGTTTCGCAGGGTTTGTTCATCCGAAGAGGTTTTGTGAGCCTCGCTGTCAAAAGACTGAATCACTATGCAAACCTCAAGCATAGAGGTGCTAAGATTCCTCTATTTCTCAGGATTAGGCGCCCTTTGTACGATGTTTTTGTCGCTTCCAAGTTCAGGAAAATCGCAGGAGGAAGATTGCGGGCGCTTGCGTGCGCAGGAGCTCCACTTGACCGGAAGATTTCCAAAATCCTCTACATTCTGGGTTTCAACATTGTGGAGGGATACGGCTTGACGGAAGCGTCGCCTGCTGTATGTCTCAACACAGTGGAAGAAAATGAATTGGGCACAGTAGGCAAACCTCTTGATGATGTTGAGGTTAGGATGGGAGAGAACGATGAGATCATGGTCAGAGGACCCAATGTGATGGCAGGATATTTGAACATGCCTGAGGAGACTTCAAAGGTGATCGACCAAGATGGCTGGCTTCATACAGGGGACAAAGGCAGATTTGATGAAAAAGGGAACCTGATCATAACTGGTCGAATAAAGGAAATCATTGTTACCTCATATGGCAAGAACATCGTGCCTGCTCCTATCGAAATGGAGATAGCCAGAAACAGATACATAGATCAGATCATGCTTTGCGGTGACAAGAAAAAACACGTTGCTGCTTTGATCGTACCGAACAGAGAATTTGTCATGAGTTACGCGGAAGAGATAGGCATACGCTTCGATGATTACCAGTCGCTTTTGCATAGGGACGAGATAAGGGATCTCATTGCCTCAGAAATAGAGAAATCAAGCCTGGAGCTCGCCCCCTATGAAAAGATAAAGGCATTTACTCTATTAGCTGAGCCTTTTACAGTCGAAAATGAGATGCTCACGCCCATTCTGAAACTGAGAAGAACTAAGATAGCCCATGAATATGGCGAATTGATCGATCAAATGTACGAGGGAAAGAAATGAAGATCAGAGGCGCGAGGATACTGGTTACAGGAGCGTCTTCAGGAATTGGTCGGGCCGCATCCTTTGCACTCGCCGGGAAGGGCGCAAGGCTGGCCATCACGTCTCGTGGAGCAGACAGGCTGGAGAAGGTGGCGGAGGAAATTGCCCGGGCTTTCCCCGGCGTGCCCGCACCCCTTGCAGTTCCTTGCGATGTAGCAGACTTGGAGGCCGTGCACAGACTCATAGAGCGTTGCGTCGGGCAGCTCGGATCCATCGATGTTCTGATCAATAACGCAGGGATCGGCGTCTATGGTGATGTTGAGAAAACGTCCCTGGAGGATTTCCGATCGGTTATGAATGTGAACTTCTTCGGCGCTGTCAACTGCATGCTGGAAGTTCTTCCTATTATGCGCAACGCAGGTCAAGGCATAATCGCTAACGTTGCCTCTGTAGCTGCCATACACGGTGTCCCCTTTCTGGGAGCTTACTGCGCCACCAAATCTGCGCTTGTGTCCGTGAGCCAGAGTCTTCGTGCAGAACTCTCAGGTAGCAGCATCAGGATAATACTCATCTATCCAGGTTACACTGAGACTGACTTCTACAGAGCCGAGAAGAAGGTTGGAACTGCGCGAAGACCCGAGGGCCCATATGCCTCGCCGGACGGGGTAGCTCAGGCCATTGTGAGGGCAGTGGAACGTGAACAGAAAGATGTTGTCCTTTCGAGGGTAGGGAAATCTCTTGCGTTGGCTGAACGATTTGCGCCCTGGCTTGTAGAAAAAGTAATGTCAAGACTTGCAGCCCAACTGAGGTGACAGAAATGTCGAAGCCCAAATTGCAGATTATCGTTCTGTTTCAAAACCTGGGGGAAAGCCAGACCTATTACGCTCGATCCCCGGCACCTCCCCTGTCCGGGATTCTGGTGGCTGGTTTAACGCCACCGATAGTGGAAGTGGAACTGCTTCACGAAATGGTACGGCCAATTGACTACAAGACAGATGCGGATTTCATTGCGCTCAGTTTCATGGACTTCTGTGCACCTCACGCATTCGAGGTGGCCGAAAGCTTTAAGAAACTGGGCAAGGTTGTGGTTGCTGGGGGGAAATATCCCTCAACGTTCCCGGAAAAGGTAGAACCACACTTCGATTCAGTGGTTGTGGGTGAGGCAGAACCGATCTGGCCTCAGGTTGTTCACGACATGGTGGACGGGAAATTGAAAAAAGTTTACGAGGCCCCCATTGCCCCATCATTGGAAAACATCCCTCCTCCTCGGTATGACCTGGTGGAGCCGGTCTTCGCAGTGCCCTTGGTGACTGAAGCCACAAGAGGCTGTCCCTACAAGTGCAGTTTCTGCCAATTGATGGTCAGACATGCACCATATCGAGTTCGACCCGTTGCGGATGTGATCCGCGATCTTACAGCTACCAGCAAACTCCCTTTCCACAAACGCAAGATGGCAATGATCTACGACAATAATCTTGGAGGAGACATATCCTATGCCAAGGAATTGCTGCAAGAAATCGCGAAACTCAAGCTGTGGGGGATAGGAACACAGTTCAGCTTTGACTGCCTTCACGATGACGAGTTCGTGGACTTGCTTGCCAAAGCTCGTTGCACAATGGCCTTTATCGGATTAGAATCTTTAAATGAGCCCAGTCTCGCATCAGTTCACAAAAGGCAGAACAAGGTAGAAGAATACAAAGAGCTGTTCGTAAAGCTTAAGAAGAAAGGGATACTAACTTTTACAGGCCTAATGTTGGGGCTTGAGGAGGACACCCCTTCCTATTTCCAGACTCTGCCCAGCAGGCTTGACGAGATCGATCCCAGCACAATTCTGCTGTCCATTTCCATCCCCATTCCTGGTACTCCATTTCACAAGCAGATAGAATCCGAGGGCCGGATATTTGACCGTGACCTATCTCACTATGAAGGTGACCATCTGGTGTTTACTCCAAAGCGGGTCTCTTCCGATCAGGTCTTTGAAGCATTTCGCAGAATAAACAGGCATTTCTACTCGTGGAGGAATATACTGAAGCGGTGGTGGAGAATCATCCTTGGGTATTCGAAAGAGGAGAGCAAAATGAAGCAAGCACTCCGCAAAATCTTCATATCCTACATTTTCCTTAAGCTGACCACCTTTCAGAAAGACCACGCCCAACAGAGGGTATATCCGTTCTCCAGTTCAAATCGAAACCATCCTGGAAAGGAGGAAGATCAAGGAGGAGATGAGACGTAGTCCCATATCCAGCAGCGTTAGAAAAGGAGGAAGGGCAAAATGGCAAGAGTCGTTTTGATAATTGCGGCCATCATAGAATTCGTATTTCGTGGACTCCCCGCTTTTTTCGGATCTGAACCAGTAGCGGAGCTTTTCAATCTGGAGTACGTAGAAGGAGCTGTGCCATATGTGCACGCCTTTGGCGCAGTCATGCTCTGCTTCGGTGTGATGTTTTTCATCGGGGCCAGGAATCCGAAGAAGAGCCGGTTGGTTGTGGACATGGGTATACTCAGATTCGCGCTTGGCGTGGCAGCGCAGCTGCTCACATTTGTGATGATGGGCTCGCTACACATCTTCTGGTGGATACACATGGTCGTTGACATAGTGCTCGTGGTTCTCCTACTGATCTCCCGTAAACAGATAACTGCGCAGGTCGCTTAGAAAAGCAGGCTCACATTTGCATACTGGCGAAGCCCTCCGAAGCTATGGCTATAGCGTAGGAGGGCCACTCTCTTCCTCATCTCTCGCAGGCAGATATCCGCGCAGGTCGCCTAGTACGCCAGCGTCACATTTCTAACCCACGTGGGGAAGTGTTCCGCAGCCTTCAACGGGTTGTAAGCAGAAAGTTCCACTGAATTGGCACAATTCTGGGGCAAGATGGGGCATTTTCACCCCTCGGAATGAAAATTTCAAACCGCTCCCCTTTCCCCGACACAAAAGAAACATGTCATTGCAAGCCTCGCGGAGCGTGGCGAAGCAATCTCGGTCAATTTCGTCACCTGTTCTTTTTGGTTGTGCGGAAGCGGATCCTTCGGCTAACGCCTCCCCGTGGAACTGGCAGGCCTTGCTACCTGATAATTACCATCTTTCTTGTCTGGCTGAAGCTTTCAGTATCCAGTCTGTAGATGTAGACGCCAGATGGGACTCGGCTGCCGTTCTGGTCCAGGCAGTTCCATTCGAACGAGTGCTGACCCGCGGACAAATGTGACCCCGCAGATTCCCAGACCTTTCTTCCAGCAACATCATGAACGGTAAGCCTGGCCTGAGCAGCATGCTTCAAGATGAACTCAAATCGAGTTGATGAAAACACAGGGTTAGGTCTGTTCTGGAGAAGCACGGTTCCAGACCTGGACCTTGTTTCATCCATCATTTGGTTCTGTTTCTTGTGCTTCTTCATGGCTTTTTGCGCGTGCTGCCAGGCATGCTTATAGTGGTCGATGGCCTTGTCGTACTTACCTTTGTTCTTGTCCTTTTCAGCCTTGGCCATCTCTTTCTCAGCCTTCTCTATCTCTTTCGGTTTGCCATTGGCAGCAATCGCATCATCAATTGCAACTCTGGCCAGAATGCTATCTGCCTCAACGAGCATCCCTGTCAACCTCTCGCAGAGCTCACCAGGAAACACGCCTCCGCCATAGCTCATCTTGTCCACATCCTCGACTTCGAAGTCTCCAAACACCATACCTTCATCAAGAGGCCTGGAGCAGGAGGTGTGTATCTCTTGATTCAGAAAATCGTCAACCCAGATTTCTGTGTTAGCACCGAGCTTCTGATCAACTGCATTGATTTCGAACGTATCCCCTGGTGATACCAACTCAGGACCAAAGCACGTCTTCTCTTTGCTAATGACTTCAACCAGAACTTCGTTTGTGCCATGGTAAATGAGAGAGAACGAAGCTACCCCTTTGCACTTGTCTCCCTTGCACACTTTCTTCATGTACTTTACCGCTTTCTTCTCTTCGCAGAAAACCTTCTTGCCATGCTTGGGGTCAAGATGGGTGTCGTCAATCCATAGCTTGGGCTCCAGGCTCTTCTCGATATGGCGGATAATCTTGTCTATCCTCTTATCGAGCTTCTTGTCGCCAGTCGGCTTGAGGATTTCCAACTCGGCCATGACATCTGTCTTGTTCCCTGGGGGGGTTCTGGTAGCAATAGGCCCGAGGTCGTAAGCAACAACATAGTCAGGCATCTTTTGAATCAGCTCGAACAGGATTGCTCGGCTTGTATCCCAGTCAGTCGAGAATGCAAGTCCACCAGCCAGGGTCAAATATGCTCCCTCCGAATAGACGCCGGTATACTGCCCCTTGACAGGATCAAACTGATAAATGCGATTGTTCCAACCCTGTCCCCAGGCGGAGACCCACAGCCAGGGATTCCCGGGGGAAGCATCGTCCCATGCCAGACCCTGGATCATGTATGAGTTGGGATACGAATCGACAATAACTCCTGTCGTGTCAATCTTGACGATTGCTAGATTCTGGAGACTTACCCATACGTATTGCCCATCCCACGCAAGACCCTGACAAACATCATAAGGCCCCCGAAACTCATACCGCACATTGCCAAACTTGTCGAAAGCAGTTATCATCGAGTCGTCGCTTCCAAAGAAATAGTCATGGTCAGGCCTATAGGCCAGATCCAACCATCCCCAGTCACCCAGTTCTGAGTTCTTACTCTTCTGCGCAAATTCCCTTACGTATTTCCCATCCCTGTTAAAGACATATATCATGTTCGAATCACTCCAAGCATTGTCTCCGGTCACATAGAAATAGTCTCCGTCGAATTCTACCCCGTATAATCCCTGTTCTCCAGTGTAATTAAAAGCCCATATCGAATCGCCAAGGGTGCTCAATGGCTTTCTTCCTGGGTTCTGCTTATCCTTCATTCCATACAACTGGCCATATGGCTCAGCCCCCTGAACGCCGACTACACTTTCTACAAGTAAGACAGCTCCCAATAGGACAAACCCACTAAATGCAAACCACTTCATCTTTTCCTCCGGGTAACCGTCATAGAGCTCCCATTGTTACTGGCCGCTCATGAACCACCAGGCTCCGCGGGAACAACGCTTTCGAATTTAACTCTCTGATGACTCAAAAGGTCTTCAGTCCAGACAACATAGAAACGCTCACATGGGGCCCTGATTACTTTGTCAGCGTAAAAACAACCGTGAGGGTACAGGGACGCTGTCAGGGTTCCGCTCAGGTTCTCGGGGTCAGTTCCGCAATCGGTTGTCCCAAACGAAACCCATTTGCTATAGAGTACTTCCTGATAGTCTCCCGACGAAAATTGGGGGGCTGTCCCCATCATCCCGCATTCCTCGATGGAGTCAGATCAGCCAACCCTAGCCTGGTAACGTTGTAGGAACGGGGGTG
>SOJN01000004.1 GCA_004376575.1 candidate division TA06 bacterium
CATTCAAATGAACTCCAGATAGAGTTTACGAAAATCGCGTGTGTGTCTGGAGATAGCGATCTAGAAGGATACTGGCGGTCTATCAGTGTTGATATCGTACAGAAGGGGAAGATTCTCTATCTGTCAATAACTCAGCCTGAGCCTCCTCTGTGGGAAAAGACAAAGGATTATGCAGGGATAGAGATGAGGTTGAAGGTTCCTCAGAACGTCGAATTGGAGTTTGCTTCTGAAGGTGGCAGGATGGTCTGCCGGGACTTTCCGGCAGTTTTGATTCTCAGGAACCGTGGGAAGAGTACATTTTCTTCTGATTGGGAGAGGGGTTGAGTTGCGATAAAGTCTTTGGAATAGGCTGATTTGGTGGTAGAATCGGGGAAAAGCGCGGAGGTTGTGATGAGCAAGAATCCTATTAGAATGACGAAAAGTGTCTTTTTTCTTATGCCGGTTCTATTTGTGACTCTGATCCTCATACCTTCGGTATGCTTTTCCCAAATCCTGGAGAACCTGGAAATCATATTTCAGAGGACATATGTGAATTTGGCACCACCAGATAGCCTCTGGGATTGGGGGATCTCAATCGATTGTGCAGGTGATGTTAACGACGATGGCTACGATGACATCATAGTCGCAGCGAACAGGTTGGTTGACACCTCCATGGAACCCTATTTCGGTAAGGGCTATGTTTTCTTGGGGGGTAGTCCAATTGACACGATGCCGGATCTGATACTCACGGGTTCAAAATACGGCAGCGGATGGATAAGGGTAGCCGGAATTGGTGACTTCAATAGTGACGGTTATGACGACGTGATAATGGCACAGGGAAGGGGTGAGCGCGCGGTAAAGGTGTTCTTCGGTGGAGATCCAATGGATACAATCCCGGATGTCATTCTTGAGACCAGGCCGGGAGAGTCGGTTGCTACTGCAGTAGCAGGTGCTGGCGATATCAATGGTGATTCGATAGATGACTGCATAGTAGGAGACTATCTCTGGGCGGGCACGGATGGTAGAGCGCTCATCTTTTTCGGTGGGACTCCCCCTGATAGCCAGCCCGACGTAGTTCTGAATGCGCATGACACGGAAGGCATGGGCATATCTGTCGGCGGAGGGGGAGATCTGAATGGTGACGGGTTTGATGATGTTGTGGTTGGTGCCGATGGCAACTCTGACGTTGTATTCTGGGCAGGTAAGGTATACGGCTTTTTTGGCGGATCACCCATGGACACGATTGCTGATGTCTGGGTTCGCGGAGAAGGGGGTTCTCAGCATCTTGGCTGGTTCGGAGTGGATATTGTTAAGCACGACAGTGCTCATGACTGGCTCGTCGCAGGCTCAATCTTCTACCCGGATGGGTTCGGTACAGCCTCTCCTGGCAAGATCTATGTTATGTATGGAGACTCGTCGATGGACACGCTCGTTGACGCCTACATGCTGGGCAGGACTGACTCGAGCAGGCTGGGGGCCAACACATCTTACGCCGGAGACGTTGACAGGTCCGGGATGGGGGACATTGTATCGGGTGCCACGCTGGAGTACAAGAGCAGAGGAACGATGTACCTCTGGTTAGGAGGGATGCCTCTGGATACAGTACCGGATGCATACGCCAGAGGCGAATTTGAGGGTCAGCAGCCTGCCTGGATGACAAGCACAGCCGGCGACGTGGACAATGACGGTTATGATGAGATTATGTTCAGCAACTACGCCGCACCGATATCAGAACATACGGTGTGGGTAACCAGGTACAAGGAAACCGGCATTGTGGAGGGATACCGAACAAGAAATTCGAGTGTCACCGCACATGTTTTCCAGTGTTACCCAAATCCGTTTTCCAGAGAGACTCTGATTTACCTGCGGCTTAGCGGTTCTCACCGAGCCATTCTTGAAATATATGATGCCAGAGGAAGCCTGGTTCGGACTATTCCTTTGCCTGGAAATGCTCAGGGTTCTTCAGGAGCCTTCACAGTTCGGTGGGACGGGAGAGATGATAGGGATTTGCCTGTGCCTTCGGGTGTCTACTTTGTCAGGCTTGACTTACCCGAACAAGATGCAAGGTCAATGCAGGCTCGCAAAATAGTCCTTATCCGGTAGTGTTGTCTTCGAACTTATCAAGCAGGGAGGGAAAGAAATGAATAAAGTCAACGTAGCTGTGGCACTGGCGTTCGGCTTGCTCTTGGCTCCAGGGCTAGCTTCGGCGAGCAGGTGGTCTGCTGAGGGATTTCCTACTGAAGTCAACCTCAATGGAATTGTAGCAGTCACATCAGATCAAGCGTGGGTGGTTGGTGATGCGGGCCTGATCTTGAAGCGGGATGGGTCAGGATGGCATGAGGCGGAGGATCTACCACAGGGCCTGGACCAATGGAATCTCAGGGCCGTTGACGTGGCGGGGAACGATATCTGGATAGTCGGTGAGAAGAGAGAAGAACCAAGCAAACACATTGGGATAATATTGAAGGGTACAAATGGTGGGGAAGCATGGAAGACGATCTACCCGGACTTGCCACTAGAGACACCACCCACACCGTTCTACGATATACACGTGCCAGGTGACGGGTCAGGATGGATTGCGGCAGGCCACGGTCTTGTTCTGCAGACAACGGACGGCGGAGGATCATGGCGTGCATACGACGTCTCTTCCTTCTCTGACCACTTCCAATCTGTCTGGGCACAGGACGTGGACAACGCATGGACCTGTTCCGACAATAGTGGCGGGGTTGTGCACACAACGGACGGTGGAGCGAGTTGGCATCCAAACCAACCATTCCCGGTCCCTGAAGGAGAATACAGACTACCAGATCTTATGTCTACTCCACAGTTCAGCCGGGCTATTGCTGCTCTCTGGGCGTCAGGATTTGACAACGCATACGTGGCATTATCAGAAGGCAGAGTCGGTGAGACAACAGACCGCGGAGAGAACTGGTCAGTTTATACAATTGCCCCCAGGGGTGTCTGGTTCAGGGACGTCTGGAGCAAGGGAGAGCACGCGTGGGCAGTGGGGACATCTGGTGAGATACGCTACTTCCGTTCCGGAGGCCAATTCTGGGGCAAAGAGGGAGGGGATGCAGATTATCATCTCAATGATGTGGAGATGCTTGATGATTTGTCCGGCTACGGTTGGGCTGTTGGAACGAACGGCACGATATTAAGGCGTTTGCCCATGAGCTCTCCCAGGATAGATTGTGTGGAGAATTTCTCCCCTCCTTTTGCTGAAATTGTCTGGGATATCAATCCAGAATCTCCTGTTGATTCATTCCAGCTACTAAAGAGCTTTGAGAATGAACATGGGGAACCTTTTGATTATGTCGCAGCTTTTGACTTTATTGATGGTCTTGGCAGGTATGCCTATACAGATTTTCATGAGTATGGTGGGCCTAACAGCTATTACTACTGGGTGAGGACATTCTATAGTGATGGTGACTCAGAGCTGGCAGGTCCGCTTGCAGTGCCAGCACGAGGTTTTGTCGTTCCGGAGTTCCCGCCCTCTCCGGCTGATTTATCAGCAGTTAGAACTCCACACGGAGTTCTTCTCACCTGGGGGCCGATCGGTCCATATGCCTACAGAGTCTATCGCTCCGAGATAGCCTCCGGCCCCTACGCCTACATCGGAGAGACCAGACAGTCCTACTATGTGGACGAAGAAGTAGATGAGAAAGCCACCTACTTCTATCTGCTCCGTTCGGCCGGAGCGGAGCTAACCTCACCGGACTCACCCCTGGCATCCATTGGCCCCCAGAGTGAT
>SOJN01000005.1 GCA_004376575.1 candidate division TA06 bacterium
GTATGGAGTAGCGCCGCTTGCGGCGCGCTAGGTTAGCGCCCATTTCCAGGAAAACCGCGCAGGTATCACATGCCGACAGGGGCCAGGCACGCACTTTTGCATTTTTGACTCTCAGACTAGCACACATCCTGTGTGCGTCATAACTCCCTTCAGACATTGAGGTTATGCAGATTCTGTCAGGAAAAATGCAAAAAAGGGGTTGACAAATCTCAAGATATGTATTAACTTTGTATTACAAAGTCCTTTGACCCACAAAAAAGGAGGGGACCATGGTGGAAGAAAGCAGCAGCAATCAGAACGGAGAGGTGCTTCAGGAATTGAGAATTATCAGATCGATGATTGAGAAGACCAAACAAAGGACAGCCGACAACGGAATATACATGGTCGTTTGGGGGTGGCTAGCCTTTCTGGGCTGCATAGCCACATACGCACTCACTGTCTTCAGACAATACCATTTCATATGGATACCCTGGGCCGCTGTGGTAGGACTGGGCACGATTTCGAATATCGTCCTGCCTAAACGAGGAAGTGAAAATGGCCATGCAAAGACTTACATCGGGAATGCCATGATGAATCTTTGGATAGCATGCGGGGTGGGAATGACCATCATAGGTTTTGTCGGTAGCCTCTCACCCAACATCTCCTACAGGCCCATTTTCCCAGTAATTTCTATCATTCTGGGGATTGGCGCATTTGCCTCAGGGGGAATAGTGGATTGGAGGCCCCTCCGCATCATAGGAGTCGTCTGGTGGGCTGGGGCCATCGTGATGATGTTCGCGCCGGTGCTGTATCATTCGCTCATAATGGCTGTCGTAATAGTCCCCGCGTACTTGGTCCCAGGGCACTTGCTAAGAGCGCAGTACAAGAGGGCGATACGAAATGAACAAGTTAGCACCACTTGACCCAATCATCCACGCGCCAGTGCGGCTAGCCATCCTGACGGTGCTGATGGCCGTCAAGGAAGCCGACTTCAACTATTTGAAGGAGACCACTGGAACGACAGACGGCAACCTGAGCACGCATCTAACCAAACTAGAACAAACCAAATACATCAAGGTCACCAAAACATTTGTGGGCAAGAAACCCAGAACCAAGTGTTCAATCACCCAAAAAGGATTGGCTGCCTACCAAGATTACATCAGAATCCTGGAAGAATATATCAAACGATGAAACTGCGAACTACACAACCAAAAAAATGGATCGGTGCGCCCGTTAGACGGCCGGGGCGAGCCTAGCCCTCCGCGGATTCCTAGCTTAGAATGCAAGAATGACGAAGATCCTTCGAGTATTCGGAGGGTAAAACCAGGTACCAATACCAGCGAAAACCTGCTATGAGCTGGTGATCTAGTCCTTTCGGATTCTGTAAAGGTAAACTTGGTTGGGAAATACGATGAGGATGCGATTCTGGTAGGAAGAGAGTGCCGGATATATTCTTCCTCTTGTCTTAGATTCAGTAGTCGCGCCTATCAGTTTAGTCCCTTCTGACAGCTTGCCACTTTCATCGACCAGGACCAATTCTGAACCACTCGCCAGCACATGAAACTGACCGGTGCCTTCAGTGGCTACTGGGAGTGAAGCGGCGGGTCCTTGTATCTCACCGTGCCATAAACGCTCCCCTGTCGCTGAGACAAAGACCTCCAGATTTCTTCCATATGAAACCAGAATCGTCTGTTCATCAGGAGTGAAACTCAACGCAGACAGACCGTATTTGATGGGCAGCTCTTTCCGCCAAAGCAAGTTTCCCGCCTTGTCGAAGATCAGTAATTCAAGAGTCCTGAAGGTCGTGGCTGCTACGTATGAACCTCTGCTGGATATAGCAAGTTCCCGACGCACTCCACGATATCCATATCCCTCGCTCCGGGTTTTCTTTGTATCTTTCCAAAGGAGCTTGCCGAATTTGTCCGTCAGCAGCAAGTAGCTTGGCGAATCAGTCTCCGCTTTGAAGCCTTCCTTACCGCAGAACACAAAGTATTGGCCATCGGCGGAAAACGCTCCCTTTCTAGAGGCGCCGAAATCCAGGCCGCTAGTGGAGTACACAATATCGCTTATCCGTTCACCCGTGGCATCATAAAAAAGTAGCTTTCCTCTGAGCATTGTGTCCTCGTCCGTAACCACTACATACCCTTCACTGGAAATCCAACCTCCACCATAGAAAATATACTCCCCGTATGGATCAACCTCCCTCAAGGGTAAATCCCAGAGTCGTTCCCCGCCGTCATCAATGACTTCGATCTGGACAAATTGTGTGTGTGGGGTCCCAGACTTCCCACTTGGTTCATCAACTAAGATTCCATGACGAAGACAAATGAACTTGCCATTTGCTGCTGGATGAACCCAGCTGCGTCTCCACCTTGGTTCTTTGCTTCCCTCGTATGTTGGCCGCAGGGATTCGAATTCGCCTTTTGTGGTATCTACTCTGTAGATGCTGTCTTCAGTTATTACGATTATTCCGTTTTGGCCAAGCACTCCGGCAATCACCTCTTCCTCAAATTCCCTCTGCCAGACTAGCTCCAGTGTTACCTCATGCCCTTCCCGCCCACCCACCTTTTGAGGCGCCACAGAACCAACACCGAGCAAGAGTATGAGTATGGTACTAATGCCTGCTACGCGTACCAACGCTGCCTCTCTAATTTGCTTGCCTCCCATCTATGTTCTGCGCATCATTTCAAGCTAATCTTCACAGGACCAGGTGCACGCTTATACCAGGCAGCATCAAAGGACATGCGCCCACACACGGCAATCACAGTAATACAGAATCCGTGTTGTCATAAAATCTTACCTCTCCTCAGGCAGTGTTACTCGATAGCACAGGAACCTGCGAGGGAAGACGACCGTTAGGCTTATGCCTTCCCCCACTTGAACCTTTACGAGTGGACATCCCACCTTGTTCAGTGAGTCGGTGCTTCTGCCTGTCTCTGCAAAATCGAGGGTACTTATGGTTTCCTGATTCCCTGTATCCAGAAACGATACAACCGACGATTCTTGCGATAAGTCGCGAATTCCTGCAACAGCAATTTCTTCTCCCCCTATCTGTTGAAGACTCGTTATCTCAGAATTTGCGTAGGTTCTCTTCCACGATGGACCTGTCTGATCTCGCCCAGCAAAACTCGAGATAACACCAATGTCGGAATAAATGACAAGTTCCTTCTCATTCTCACGGAAAAGGACTCGGTTGTCACCGGATCTAGTGATGTGATGTCTTGACATCCTCGAGCCCCGAAGATCGAAGATCTCCATGAAGTTGTCTCTAGTGAAGGCAACAATAGATTTGTTGTCTGGAGAAATCGAAATGCTGCTATGATAGGCACTCAAAAAGCCCTTTTGCTGATGTTGCCAGATCTCGTTCCCATCTTTTGTGTACAGGGTGAGATGGCTTATGTAGTCTTCGTCATTCTTCAGACCTTCATCAGAGAAGATAGCAAAGAATTCGCCATCCCAAGACCATGTCTCTCCGTGTGTGACACCGTTCTCAAACTGAGCTTCGGAGATTCTTACGTGTCTAATTGGATGGCCAAGGGAATCGCAAAAGACCAACTTGCTGTGCAAATCCAAATCGGTCTCTACAACATATCCGCGGTTAGAGACAGACAAATTCGGCGCATAGAATTCGGTTCCCGGAGATATCTCTTTTTCGCGACGCCACAACAATCTCCCCGAACTGTCGATCAGCTCGAAGACAGCCAACCGCTTCTTCTCCACCTCAGGCCTGGTCTTCTTGCTATCGAGGAGAACATTGTGATAGAATCCAAGATACTTGCCGCTCGTTGAGGGATAGACCCAGGTCCTTCTCCAAGTCGGCTCTCTATCTCCTTGGTACGTCGACCTCAAGTGCGCGAGTTCCCCAGTGCTATTCTCCAAGCTATAGATCTTGTTCTCGGTAACTACGATGCTTCTCTCTTGACCGAAGGCCACGTTGATGATTTCTTCTTGAAACCACTGCTCCGAAACTAGCTCCAGTGTTACCTTTTTCTTTTTGTGTCCCTTCTGCTCCGTGGCGATCACCGCTTGAGCCAATAGCAAGCACACCAGAACCGCCTCAGTTGTAATCCTGAGAACCAATCCTGCCTTCTTCATCTATCTGCCTCTTGTTTAGGAGTTGCGCGTCCTTCACAACTAATCATCATCCTAAGCTCACGCATCTGCAGTGTCAAGAAGACTTTTCCCCTCTACGCTCCCGCAGGCACCCGAAATAGCCTCGGTGCCAGGCTTCACCCTCCGAATACTCGAAGGATCTTCGTCATTTTTACATTTCGGTGGGACTATGTAGTAAAGTACATAGTGAGGTGTAAACAGCGTTTACACTTTTGGGGGTTTTTGCGTCGATCGGGTGTCGAGTGCCATTCGGCTAAGTTCAAAGCAGAGTTGAGGATCGTGTGAAACCGAACCCGGAACCAGCGGTATGGCACGGGTTTTGCATTATACAGAAACACAGCTGAATTGAAGTGAACATCGAGCAAGGAATCAACATCAAATAGATTTGCCTATCAGATTACCAGCACATAAGAAGAATCCCGCTGCAAGACAGAATCTTTGAGGTCTGTGCCACTTGGCATAGGCTTTTTTGTCCTGCTCCTGCCCTTTTGCACGCTCCAAAGAGGGTATTTCGAAAGAACTGACATCATATTCCACTCCATGCCACGAGTCACCAGAACCTATCTAGACGGACCCCAGACCAGAGTGCCCCCTGATACAACCGTCTGGGTAGCGTTCAGCAAGAGAATGGACATATCCTCAGTTGAGGATGCCATTCTCTCCCACCTCCATGCTGTCGTTCAGGTGAGCTACTACGACAGCAGTCGTCTCCTTCTTACTGAGCCGGAACTCGGTTTTCATTACCGCTCTCGATATGTGTTACCTATCTCTAATTCAGCCAGGGACTCCCAGGGCAGGTGGCTGGACAGAGAAGGCAACGGGAGCTCACAGGTGAGTTCCGGCTCACCTTCCACACCGACTCATCAAGGATTGGGGTGGGGACAGAACTCCCTTCACCTTGACGCTCGGTCTGTCCATGACGAGAACCTTTCAACAAGGAGGTGGGACACTCAATTTTGCAGAGTTCGGGGCTGGCACAAGGCCTGTGGGAATGGGAGGGGTCTTAGTCGCAGTGGCCGAAGATGCAGAAAGCACCGATTGGGACTCGGCCAACATGGCGACACTCGCCGGCCCCGAACCCAATTCCTTACCCCTGTGGAACCGGCCGTGTGTTTTCGTTCTAAGATCTCAGATCTGCGATCTAAGATGATTTGTTCCCCGCGTTCTTGGCCGCATCGGTACAGACATGAGACTCCGATCCAGCCATGCTCTTCGATGCGGCCAGGGCGCCTCAACCTTCAACCACCCGTCAACTACCAACACCACAGAAACTCGCAACCACAGATTATCACAGATTACCACAAGATTATTTTCTGGTTTGAATTAAGCCGTGAGAATGTGGTCTAAATCTGTGTTAATCTCGTGTAATCTCGTGGTTAGTAGTTTCGTTTTCGATCTTCGTGTTTGTGCGTTTGCGCTTGACCGGGCTCAGTAAACTGGTATCATGTGGCGGTGTACGATACGGTGATAAGGGCCTACCTGATATCAGGTTTACTGCTATTCCTCTGCGTCCAGCTGTCTGCCCAGGGAATGCTCCAGACACCTGGCGATTTCTACGTACGAGGAATCCAGAAGCTGACAAAAAAAGACTACTTCGGTGCTGTCTCGGAGCTGAAGCAAGCCTACGAGCTCGACAGCACAGACGCAGGGATCTGCCGTGCTCTTGGCTTCGCTCTCTTCCATACCAATGATCTGAAGAGCTCTGCATTCTACTATGAAAAGGTTTTATCTCAAGTACCCGATGACTGGGAGAGCGCAGCCCGGCTTGCGGTCATATGTCTGAGCGAGGAAATCCAGGACTATGACAAGGCAATCGAGTACGCACAACTCGCCACCCAGGGAAATCCTTCGAGCGACCTTGCCTATTATGCCCTGGCCAGCGCGTATGAACGCGCAGGCCATCTGGAGGAGGCGGAGAGGTACTATCGCCATTTCCTCAACACCTTCCTGGACAGCGAGTACAGTGATGAGGTGGCGAGAGCTTTAAAGAAACTGAACAAGGGCGCACTCATCCTCACACACAACGTTGTTCTTGAAAACAAAGGCTCCGCCCCCGCCAACTCGATAACAGCGCTCATCATGATCGGCAGAGATTTCGCCGAGTACCAGAAGACTGTGCTTTTGTCTGTGAAGCCTGGATTTGATGTGGTGATGAGTGATTCCCTGGGCCACAAATTTGCAGAATACAGGTTCAAGAAGCTCGACCCCGGCCAGAAAATTGAGATCACTCTCAACTATCTAATAGAAATAACTCCTACAGTCTACGACATATGGAGCCCTGCCAATGTCACTCCCACCGCGGATTTGGCCCCTTACCTGATGGCTGAGAGCATGATCGAGTCCAACTCAGAGGCTATCATCTCCGAAGCGAATATTGTCACCACGGGGGCTTTAGATGCCTACGAGAAAGCACGAAAGATCTACGATTACGTGATTAATACACTAACCTACAAGGTCCAACCCGAAAGTCGAGGGGCAGAATACGCCCTTGCGTATCCGGATGAAGCCGACTGTACAGAATTTGCGGCCCTCTTTGTGGCTCTTTGCCGCGCCTCAGCCGTGCCTGCCAGAGCAGTGTTCGGGTTCATCAGGCTGCCAGACAAGGAGCATTTGGACAGCTCCCATGCCTGGGCGGAGTTCTATCTCGATGACTTCGGCTGGGTACCAATTGACCCCACCTACGGCTCGCGGTATTCCGAGGAATATTTCGCCCGGATAGACGCAGACCACATAGCTCTCTGGTCTCCTTCGCCTTTATTTCAGGGAAGATGGAGTCTCATCGTCTTCCACAGCACCAGAGACTCGAACGTCAAACTCTCTGCCACTGAAACTGCCGACATCCGCAAGGTCAAGAGGGCCGAGCCGAACCTGGAACTGGCAAAACTCCTCAATTTCCCCAAAGTGGTGGCGGAGCTGCCACCCCTCGAGAAGAGCGGGGCAAGATCTGTCCTTCTTTTGTCGTCAGCAATCATCTTCTTTCTCGTTCTGGTCTCTCTTCTCGCATCCAGGAGGTTCCTCAGGTGAGCCAAACCCTCAAGGCAGTTCTGGCCACTACGGCAGCCATCTTCACATTAGCACTGATCGGATGCTCGAAAAAAACTCTTCCTGAACGGGAGTCAGCAAACGAGAATAGCGCGGAGGTCTCCGTCCAGCCTGGCTGGGCATTCGAGACCACACTTCAGGAACTATCAATTCCTTCTGAACTCACAGCGTCCATTGTTGGCTCTCTTGACGACATCTTTGATTTCAGAAGGTGTATGCCCGGTGACAGGGCAATTCTCGTGACAACCAAGACAAATGAATTCAAACGGTTTGAGTACCACCGAAGCCCCACCAGATACTTTCTCGTCGAGCCTTCCGACTCTGGAATGGCAGCCCGCGAGGTGATACTCACTACAGAAAAAAGAGTTTACTGCATCGAGGGTAGTATCCAGTCATCGCTGTATGAGTCAATCATAGTTCTCGGCGAGGGGCCCGAACTTGCCTATGGTTTCTCCGACATATTTGCCTGGGACATAGATTTTAACGTGGAGACAAGAACCAACGACCGCTTTTCCATGCTTGCAGTCAAGGAATTCGCCAACGGTGAGTTTGTGGGATACGGCTCAATCCTCTACGCAAGATACAACGGGAAGTTGGGAAACCATGAGGCAACCAGATTCGAGAATCCCGACGGGCACCAAGACTACTACGACGAGAACGGAAAGTCTCTAAGGAAGGTCTTCCTCAGGTCAGCTCTCCAGTACAGGAGAATAAGCTCTTACTTCAGCAAGAGGAGATTCCACCCGATTCTCAAGATATACTGCCCACACCGCGGTGTGGACTATGCGGCACCTGTAGGCACTCCAGTTTCGGCGATTGGCGACGGGGTGGTCACGTTTGCGGGGTGGAAAGGCGCGTACGGCAAACTTATCTACCTGAAGCATAAAGCCGGCTACCAGTCAGGCTACGGACACCTATCGAGGTTTGCGAAAGGGATAAGAAAAGGTAAGAGAGTGAAGCAAGGGCAGTTGATCGGATATGTAGGCAACACCGGGCGGTCCACAGGCCCCCATCTCCATTTCGAGATGAAGCGCTATGGAAGCCATGTTAATCCTCTCAGGGTGAAGATCCCGGCAGCCGATCCTGTCCCCAAGAAGTATGCATCTCTTTTCCAGAAACAGAAAAAGAACATGGCTTCTCTGGTCAAAGCCTATGAATTGATGGGCACCACCAGAGAACTGGCCGAAATGAGCAGGAAAGCAGTGGTGAAAGACTCATTGGCTGCATCAGGAGCAGACTGACTCAACCCCAGTTTACTTCCCGATGCAGAACTCAGCAAATATGGCATCCAGAACATCCTCGCTGGTTGTCTCCCCTGCTATCTCTCCCAGCGCAGAGAGCGCGTCCCTCAGCTCGAGAGCAACAATTTCTGGTGTCTTTGCCTGCTTCAGCCCCACCACGCCTGCTTCAAGATGAGAATCGCATCTCTTCAACGCAGCAAGGTGCCTTGCCCTCGTGAAGACCCCACTCCCACCTGCTCCACCTCCACCCCACACCAGTTCTTTCATCTTCTCTTTCAGCTCATCAAGCCCATGGCCGTATTTTGCGGATACTGGAAGTGACTCGTGGAGAGACGAGGCATCGATTCTCTTTTTCAAATCGCATTTGTTAAGCAGAACGAGCTTTCGCTTAGTCTTTACTGCCCGAAACACCTCCGTATCCTCTTCCGTCATCTGGCCAGACCAGTCGAGCAAGAGAAGGGCGAAATCCGAAACCTCTATTGCCTTTCTGGCTCTCACCACTCCCTGCATCTCAACGGAGGAGACCGAGTCCCTGAGCCCGGCCGTGTCTATCAACCGGACTGGAACACCCGACACCTCAATCCATTCGGCGAGATAATCTCTTGTGGTACCAGGAACAGGAGTGACTATGGCTCTCTCTTCTTGAAGAAGCGCATTCAAAAGTGAGGACTTCCCTACGTTCGGTTTCCCTACTATCGCCACCGTAATGCCTTCACGCATCAGTCTACCTCTGCTCCCATCCTCGATAAGCTTCACAACTTTTTCGCGCGTCTTCTCCATCTCGTCCAGCACAGACTGACTGTCCATGAGCGTATCATCTTCAGGAAAGTCGATTGAAGCTTCCACCAGAGCAAGGCTGTGGACCATAAGACCCCTAATCTCCTCAAGCACCCGCTTCCCTTTCCCTGCAAGCTGCATTGCTGCAGACTGAGCAGCCTCCGTGGTCCTCGCCTTGACCAGATCAACCACAGCTTCAGCCTGTGACAGGTCCATGCGGCCATTCAAGAAGGCACGCTTTGAAAATTCCCCTGGTTCGGCTGGAGCTGCTCCATGTGCATAGAGAAGACTGAGCACCTCACCAAGAACCACGGGCCCACCGTGACAGTGGATCTCTACCATGTCCTCGCCAGTATAGGAGTTGGGTGCGCGCATGACTGCAAGCAAGACAGTGTCTATTACAACATCTGTTTGCGGATCACAAATCTCACCGTAGTGGAGCGTGTGGGTTTCCATCCCAGAAGGGCCTGTCCTCCCCTTGAAGACAATGTCTCCAATCTTAAGAGCTTCGCCCCCACTCATTCTCACCATTCCAATCGCCCCCTCTCCGGGCGGGGTGGAAATGGCCGCTATTGTATGATCGCCTACTCCCATCTAAGGCCTCCACTCACACGCCCCCCGGTTCAATATGGTTCAACATGGTTCAATATTGAACAATCTTCAGGAGTGCACCCTCCACCCGTCGAGGAGCCAAAAGACATGCTTGCCCTCCGTAAAGCACCATGCGGAGAGAGCACCCATCAGCTCTCCCCGCCCGGGGCAAAGTCCTTTAACTTCATCTATCCTCTTGATTATGCCGGCTCGGAAGGCCTGTCCTCTTTCGATTTCTCCCGGGGTGCTACTACCACATTCCTGGCAGGACCATTGCCCACAGTATAGGTTCTCACATCCGGATCGTTCTGGAGGGCAAGATGGACAATCCTCCTCTCCCTCGATTGAAGAGGGTCCATCGTCACCTCCTTCCCGAACCTTCTCACTCTCTCTGCTGTCTCCTTCGCCTTTCTCCGGAGGAGCTGATTGTGTCTCGCCTTGTATCCTCCAACATCAACGTTCACTCTCACACCGGGATACATTCTTCCGGCAATTCTGTTTGTAATATGCTGCAGCGCCTCCAGGGTTCTTCCTTCTCTGCCTATGAGCAAGCCATCCAGTTCCCCAATACTTATGTCAGCAGTAAACACCCCTTCCTTCTCGTTGACTGCAACTTTCGAATCAAATGCCATGAGCAGAAGGAGCTTTTGAACCAGCTCTCTCACCTCTGATGGGCTTGCTTTATCCATTGCTGAGACTCTCACCCTTGCGGGCTTCCTCCCAATACCAAGGATTCCGCCTGTGGAGCCTTCGTCTATTATCTCTATCCTCGCCTGAGCGGGCTCTATGCCCAGTTTCTCCATGGCCTTTTCTATGGCCTCCTCCACAGTTTTCCCTTCTTCTTCGACGAATTTCATGGTCAACCTCCGGACGATATCTTGCTGTGCACCTAAACTAAACCAGGGATCCTAAGAATGAATTGCTCAGCACTCGATGGAAACATATACAAACCATTTGCTCATTGCACACGACCCCTGAATGTGCTCGTTAAGATGCTGTTTTCGGCTCTTCTCCCCTCTTGTGCAGTATATAATGCTGAACCACCGAGAGCACATTGTAGATAAACCAGTAAAGAACAAGCCCTGCTGGAAAACTCCAGAATATGAAGAGCATGATCATTGGCATCATGTATGTCATCGCTTTCTGACGTGGATCCGTCGGTGTGAATTTCTGCTGGACAAACATTGATCCTGCCATAAGAACCGGAAGGATGAAAGTGGGATCTCTCTCTGAAAGATCAGCAATCCACAGGAAGTTGGCTCCTCGGAGTTCAATCATGGATCTGAGTATGGCAAACAGCGCCCAGAATACGGGCATCTGAAAGAGGAGCGGTAGACACCCTCCGAGCGGATTTATGCCCTCCTTTTTGTAAATGCCCATCGTTTCCGTGTTCAATCTCTTAGGATCTTTCTTGTACTTCTGTTTCAGCGCGGCGATCTTTGGCTGAAGCTTCTGCATCTCGCGCATGGACCTCAGGCTTTTAAAGGTGAGGGGATAGAATATGACCATCATGATGCACGAGAAGAGAATAATAACCACTCCGTAGTTGTGCACCAGCTTGTGCAGCCACACGAGAATCCTCAGGATCAACCTGCTGATGCCACTCACCCATCCTGGTCCCAGATAGACTGCCCTCTGCAACCCCAAGTCAAACTCTCTCAAGCGGTCATACTGTATGGGGCCAACGTAGATGTCGTACTCAGCCCTGTTGCCTTCGCTCATCATCCTGACCGAAAGCTCTGTGGGAGCGACCGTATCAACCCTGGCGCCAATCCTGACAATACTCGGACCAACTGTGTCAACCCTGAAGTATCTCACTTCCCTTTTCGGTATGAAACAGGCGAGGAAGTACTTCGTCTTTACTGCCCCCCAGTCGACTCGTCCAACGTACTCAAGGTCCCTTATCTTGTGGATCTCCCCGCTCCTCAACACCTTTACTGCCTTTGTCAACTGCCACTGCTTGAACATTCCGCCAACCATGGCCATGGCAGAGAAGTAGTTGAGATAGCCCCTCTGCGCCTTCTCTGTCTGGCGGAGCCCTGCACCCCAATCCAGGATCAGCTCTTTTGCGCTCCCCGGACAGATCTCTTCGAGACCTATGATGTAATCACCATTCCTGAAGGTGTATGTTTTCCTCAGAGTGCTCCCATCTGGAAGAAGCGCGGCGAACACCACCTTTCCTTCTACAGCGCCGGATGGGTGGACGGTCGTTTCTATGGTGAAGTTATGGTTGGCCAAATCGAATGTGCCGTCAGAGGTCCTGACAGTGGAAAGGACAGCCCTGCGACCCTCTGGAATGAGCTCGGCTAGCTCCTGCGACTCCTCCCTGCGTCTAAACATAGACTGAATGAGCGCCCAGATACGCTCGAAGGTAGACGCGGCCTTCAGCTCTTCTCCCTTCCCCCTCAAATCAGCATACTCTTTCAGGCGGAGGCTTTTTATGGAACCCCCTACGCTCGACAGGCAGATCCTGTGCAGGTCTGTCTCTATGAGGACAGAATCTTCATCTGCTGTCGGAGCCACGCGAGCAGCTTTCAACTCGGTTGGCTTGACCCTTTCAACCATTACTCTTTCCAAATGGGGTTCTTCCGATTCCACAGGAAGTGGAGGTTGCGCTTGCTGCCTGGGAAGGTATTTGTACGAGATGATCGAGATCAATACGATCAGAAAAATTGCGATCAGTGTTCTCGTTTCTGCACTCATATCAGTTCTTTTTCTATATTAGAGGATCATAACCGCCGCGGTTGAAAGGATTGCAGCGGAGCACCCTTAGAACTGCCAGCCACACACCTTTCAAGAATCCATACTTCTCCACGGCACATATCGCGTACTCAGAGCAACTGGGAGTGAACCTGCAAGACAAGGGGAATACCGGGGAAATGGCAATCTTGTAGAGCCTGATGATCGCGATAATCAGTCTAGTCACAAATGATCCTTGCCTTCCTCAGTCCTTGAATCAGCTCGAGCTCGATCTGAGCGTAAGACTTCGCCAGCACGCCCTCACCAGCAATAATTACGAACTCCCTATCATCCCCCATCCTCTGTTTGCACCTTCTGTACGCTTCTCTCAACTGCCGCTTGATTCTGTTCCTCTTCACAGCCCCCTTGATCGCTCTCGAGAGCGCGAACCCAACCCTCCTTCGGGCTGCCTTTCTGTGAATGATAGTCAGGCACCCCCAGCGTGTCCTCTCACCATGGGCAAAGAGAGCGTCGAAGTCTGTCCGCGTTCTCAGAATCTCATCTTTGGGAAGAGACTCATCTTTCCGGCTGATCTTCCTCCCTTCAGGCGGACAGTTCTTTCCTACCTTTTGCACGACGTCTGTTGAGGATCCGTCGCCCCCCCTTGGTGGACGACCTCTTCCTGAACCCGTGAGTCTTGCTCCTCTTTCGCCTGCTCGGCTGATAGGTTCTCTTCATCTCTTTCTACTCTCGCCAGTTAACACTAGGCCTATTCTATCCATAACCGCGCAACTGTCAACCTTTTTTGACACCGAACACACTTTTCTCTTGACAGGTTTTTGGCTCTCTGATACCATGCCCGCATGTGGATAACTTCCTGCGTACGTTTCCTACATACAACACGGAGAGTGGGATTGAGCTGTGTCTCGCGGCATCTTCTCTACGCTGTGGATAAGCGAGGTTGCTTTCATGCACTGTGCGCATAACTCTCTTTGCAGTATAGGCTTGGGGTAATCCAAGGAGTGTGTATAACAATGTTAATAACTCTCTCGCAGAACATATTCTCAAGCCCTTATGTGTATGTCTTTTTTGCCCTTCTGAGTCAGTCGTTGTTTGTGGATAACAATGTGGATAACTTTTGTCTGAAGGAATAGAAGGGTGCCCCATGTCTAACACTGCAACAAAGATATGGGAGGAAGCTCTCGTGTTACTTAAGGAGAAAGTTCATGAGCAGAGCTTCAACACATGGTTACGTCCTACAAGAGGGGACTCTCTCACTGATGGGCAATTGAAGATCCAGGTTCCCAACCCGTTTTATGCTGAGTGGCTAGGAGAACACTACTCGAACTTGATACAGAAATCAGTGGAGGAGGTAGTCGGGAAGCGGGTGCAAATGGTTTACGAACCCGTTGTGAAGGTCGGCTCCGGTGTCAAACGGATCAAGCCTGTCCAGCAGGACACATTCTTGGCAAGAGAAAGCCAACTCCAGGAGAGGTTCAGATTTGAGAATTTCGTTGTGGGCAGTGGGAATCAGTTCGCCCACGCTGCGGCACTCGCCGTCGCAGAATCACCAGGCAGAACCTATAATCCTCTGTTCATATATGGGGGCACAGGCCTTGGCAAGACCCACCTTTCCCAGGCCATAGGACACTTTGTCAAGGACCAGAAACCCTCCTCGAGGGTTTACTACACAGCCGCCGAGAAGTTCATGAACGAGATGGTCTACGCCATTCAGAACAGAAAGATGATCGGATTCAAGAACAAATACAGGTCGAAGGACTTGCTCATTCTTGATGACGTACACTTCCTTGCCGATAAAGAGTCACTCCAGGAGGAGATGTTTCACACCTTCAACTCTCTCTATGGGGCCGGCCGCCAGCTTGTCATGACGAGCGATCGTCCTCCTAAGGAGATACCCTCTCTCCAGGAAAGACTTCTATCAAGATTCCAGTGGGGACTTGTTGTGGATATAAAGCCGCCTGATCTGGAAACGAGAATGGCAATACTGAAGAACAAGGCTGAGAGGGATGGGATAGATATGCCCGATGATGTCTCTTACTACATCGCGGGGAGTGTGAAATCGAACGTTAGAGAATTGGAAGGCTGTCTCATCCGTCTACTTGCCTTCTGCTCTCTGACAGGCCGAGAAATGAATCTTGATACGGCCCGCGAGGTGTTGAAGGAGGTCATGGGACCCGAAAAACCGCGTATAACGGTTGATGGTATCCAGAGGGTGGTGGCAGACTACTATGACTTGTCCGAAGATGCCATACGGGGCAGGAGAAGGACTGCCTCAGTAGCGCTTCCCCGGCAGATAGCCATGTATCTTTGTCGGGAGCTGACGGAATTATCCCTCAAGGAGATTGGGACCAGATTCGGAGGCAAAGACCATACCACGGTCCTCCACGCACATGAAAAGATAAAAAGACTCGTGGAAACGGACCCCCAAGTACAGTTGGCCACAGAAAAATTGATACATACAATCAAGAGTGAATAACATGTTGTCAACGTGTGCCCTTTGTGTTAGTATCTTTTCCTGTCAGGAGAGAGGGTGTGGATGACAGTGGTTAAGTGCCAAGTTTTGCACAGGATTCCACAAACCGCTCTGTGCCCATATGTGTCCTATGCAGATGACACATACGGCGACAAGAATCGACTTTTTCACATATTCACAGGCCCTATTACTACATCTATTCATTTAATATATATCAGTAATAGATAGGTGTGTGTAAATCTCAAGGAGGATGGGATGAAGTTCTCGGTGACAAAGAAGGATCTGCTTAAGGGTTTACAAACCGTGCTTAACGTTGTCCCACAGAGGACTACATTTCCAATTCTTTCAAATGTACTGGTGGATGCGCAAAAAGGAGAACTATCCCTTTCTGCCACAGACTTGGATATTTCCATCACGACGACCGTGCACGCAAGTGTTAGCAAGTCCGGGTCAATTACCTTGCCGGCGAAGAGGGTGAACGAAATTGCGCGGGAACTTCCCGAAGGAGACATTGAGGTCACCGAGAAAGAAGAGAAGGTAACAATTAGTGGGGGAAAGAGTTTTTTCAGGTTGAGTGGGATCTCAAAATCTGAATTTCCCGAACTCCCCACAATAGAAAAGAGAAACTATATGATGATGGGCTCAACGGTCCTGGCCAGGGCTATTGAGAAAACAGCTTTCGCTGCGTCAACAGACGAGATGAGACCAGTTCTTTCAGGGGTGTTGTGGCATATAGGAAAGTCTGAGACGCGCATGGTGGCTACCGACGGCCACAGGCTCGCCCTCTATAAAATGCGGCAGTCTAATGTCGTGGAGAAGGATGTAGACGTGAACGTACCCCCAAAGGCCCTTTTCCTGATGAGCAGGGTCGCGGAAGAACCTGAGAAAGTAGAGGTCCGATTCGAGGAAGCACGAATCGGGTTCTACGTGGACTCTACAGAGATAACTGCGAGGCTGGTTGAAGGAGAGTTCCCTGACTATGATCAGGTGATACCGAAGGACAATGACAAGGTGATGAAGGTTTCACGTGAGGCTCTGATGTCGGCGATGAGGCGCGTTTCCATATTCTCCAACCCGAACACACACCTGACAAGGTTAAGCCTACGAAAAGGGAAGCTGGAACTGTTCTCAGAGACTGCTGAAATAGGTGAGGCAAGAGACGAGATAGACTGCGACTACAAAGGCGAGGAACTTGACATAGGCTATAATGCGAACTACCTTCTGGAGATACTCAAAAAGCTGGAGAGCCAGGAGGTGCAACTTGCGCTCTCAACTCCACTTTCCGCTGGTCTTATTACCCCCGAGAAACACAAAGAAGACGAGGAACTCCTCTATCTGTTGATGCCCATAAGGCTGCTCGACTAGCGCTTCGATTCGCAAATGCAGTGACACTCCATTCAAAACACATTGCCGCACATTGCTCACTCAGCACGAGTCCTGAGTGGATGAGACCGAAGGACCAGCCTCGAGCAAATGAATTCGTCATCGAATTCATGAATCGAACGACCAGGAAGATTTGGCTGTGCGAGCAAGCGGACCTTACCGAATCAAAACTACCTTTTCTGTGAGCAGCCCCCTGCCTGCGGCGACCTTCAAGAAATAGATACCAGAGGGCGCAGCTATCCCGGCTGAGTCTTTTCCGTCCCAGGCGAGAAAAGCTTCATAACGGGTGTCCTGGTGCCGCGGAAGAGCAAGTGTCTGAATCAACCTGCCGCTAAGGTCACATACGAAGACTGAACGTGGATACTCCTTATTCTGTTGCGCTTCGGCATCCAGACCAATCGTTATCTCTACTCGGGAGCTGAAGGGGTTGGGCGCCACTGTGAGAAAGAAGCGGGATACTACCCCTCTTGTGGATGGTTGCTCTCCTATACCAGTCGGTGTCGCATTGATTGCGTCGCACACTCTGATTCTTCCGGATCCGTAGTCGTTGTCCTTGCCCGGGCTGCCCAGTTCAAGCGCGGTCGTCTCTATTACGGAATCGACCTCAGCAGGACTGACGTCCGGGTTCTTTGAAAGCATCAATGCCATCAGCCCTGCGACATGAGGGCAGGCCATGGAGGTTCCGCTCCACATGGGCCCACCCACGTATCCGTTGTTATCGGTGCGGCTGAGTGATGTGATATTGCTACCTGGAGCGCATACATCGGGGTCTATGAGCCCCATCTCAGGATTGTAAGGATAGTCGAACCAAGGGCTTATTGTGTCCCACGAGACGGGTCCATAGCTGGAGAAGCTTGTAATATCGTCACTGGAGTTAGTCGCACCCACCGTCACCACTCCGCTCAGACCTCCGGTCAGAGTCTGGTGAGGGTGAAGCCACGGAGGGGGTATATCGCCAGGAGTTCTTATGTTGTCCGGGGGTGGGAACCATGTGGGGGACACCCAGTGTTCTCTTTCGTTTCCAGCTGCAACTGCTGCCGAGACTCCGGCCAGCATAACCCCGTTGAAGAGATTTCTCCATGTCGCGCGATCAGGATTGTAGTAATGGAGCCATCCTATGGAAAACGTGAGAACATCTGCGCCGTTGTTGAGGGCATACTGTATCGCCTCCCAGACATCGGTTTCCCACCCGCTGCCCCCCGAGTCAAGGACTTTGAGGGACATAATGCGGGCGTCCGGGGCAACCCCGGTATTGCGTCCTGCAGTTCCATCGCCGGCGACAGTGCCGGCGGTGTGGGTGCCATGCCCGTTGTCATCCCTGGGGTCGGAATCAGTATTGGCGAAGTCGTATCCATAATAGTCATCAACGTATCCGTTGCCGTCATCGTCGATACCGTTGCCCGGCGTTTCTCCAGCGTTTGTCCATATATGGTCTGCCAGGTCAACGTGTTCGTAGTTTACGCCTGTATCGAAGTGGCCGACGACTATCGACTGGCCCGTGTAGCCCTGCTGCCAGGCGCAGGGAGCATGGACCAGATCGATGTTCCAAACAGTATCGGGCATCGCGGGAGAAAGATTGTCAGGTGTTTGGTTCGGATTACGCGGGAACTCCATCAGGGCATTCTCATAGAGATCTAGATCTATTCGCACAACAGAAGGAGAGCGCGCAAGCTTGCCTATGACAGATCTTGTGACTTCTGCGGCCACCACGTTCGCCAGCCACAGCGAGCGGACTCTGCGCACATTGCCCACGCTCTTTTCTCTCTCCAGAAGAGAAATGACAGGGGCATGGTTACTTGCGGCCGCGGCCTTGAGTTGAGTTACGACAAACTCCCTCTTTTCCAGTCTGTTCATGCCGGCGACCCTATCAAGCAAATACGCTAGGTCGGGCTGGCGTCCTAGGTTGATTTTGACATGGAGGAATTGGCCACCTTCTGCGGTTGCGATCCTTTCAGAGAGCTCGGGGCTTACTATTTGATTTGCGTAGGCGGATGAGAGAGAAAGGAGCATCGCGAGGACAATGTATATTGGTCCTTTCATAGTGTCTCCTTCGTTGGGTGTTTGAACTCCGGGGGCTCGAAAGAGCCCCCGGAAATAGGTTCTTATCTAGCTATTACCATCTTCCGAGAAGTGGTACGGCCAGAACAGGTCAACCTGTAGAAGTAGATTCCACTGGGAACTCTCTGTCCTTTGAGGTCAGTGCCATCCCACGAAATCGAAAGCCTTGAGGAAGAAGAGGAAGCTTTGGAGTCCGGGTGGAGAGTCTTGATAACCCGGCCGGCAGCATCGAATATGGTGAGAGAGGTGTTCTCCACATCCGGCGTGACGAACTGAATCTGGGTGCCCGAGGAGAATGGATTTGGACTGTTCTGATAAAGGGCGAAGACAGGAGCCTTTTCCCTACGTATGGTGTTCTCTTCAACTCCAGGAGTTCCATCGTACTGCTCTTGGCCGTCATCAGAGTTGTCCTGAATATCTGTAAGGTTGTTGCCGCCAACGATCAGCACAGCCACGATGGTGCTGTCACCAGGTGCCAGGTCAAATGGCCCTGCTGAGACCATCACCGACCAGTCATAGGCTCTGTTGCTCTGAGAGACACTGATAGTCCCGTTAAGGAAGTTCATCTTTACGCTTTCAGTCATCTGGCCGTAATAGACATATAGTTCATGGTCTATCACAGAGAGGTTGGCTGCGGTCTTGGGATCAAGAAGAGTCACGCCCACGTACGGGCCGGCTGCGTTCTCATACATGTATCCAAGCCTTCTGGCAGCGTCAGTACCTGCGTAGTTGCTTTGAGCGTCAGCGCCCATGTCAAAATCAGCAAACTGCCCCAGGTACAATCCATTGAGTGGCGAGCCACCTTCGTTCTTCATGGTGTACCTTATTATCACGTAATCGTCGTGGGGAGGGGAACCCCATGCCCATGAGTCCTGCGTAATCTCCAACCCCTTGGGTGTGCCGTGTCCAGCGTCATCATAACGCACCCAGCCGTCCTGATCAGAATATACTGCCTGGCCGAACTGGAGTCCCTGGCAGAGGATCGTCTCCCAGTCGCTCTCTGCGCCCGCCGGGCTATAGAATCTATCGACAACGTAGCTTGAGGAGTTGCCAGCGGCCATTCCTCCATAGTAGAGATGATCTATGTACTTGGGATATTCAAATCCGTCACCCGCGCCCTCGGTAGTCGTGAATCCGAGTGCCCCGAAGCCGGTTACAGTCAGTCTGACGTTGCCAACGTTGTGAGTCTCCCAGGCGGGCGGTGCCTGTCCTATTGTTAAGGAGAAATTGACATCATTTTCGTAGGCCCCATCAGCAGTAATGTGCAGAGTGAATGGGACTTGGTAGCCCTCGCATGCAGATGGGTCTACCACGATCACGTACGGATCAGAGTTGTTATCAGCGCTCGAGCCTGAGGAGATGTTGCCGAAGTTCGAGGTGCTGTCTGTCACAGAAACGTATGGATCGGATTCTCTCAGGGTGGCCTGGACATTTGTGGCATCCAGTCCTGAGTTCATCAGAGTGATTATGAGGTCAACAGTCTCGCCAGGATCCATTCTTCCGTTGTTGTTTCCACCGGAGTCATCAACAAGGTGGCTCTGCTTGAAGATGTAGGGCTCGCCTGAGGGGGGAACAAGAGTTATAGCATCCAGGCACCGGATTCTGCCCGCGCCGTAGCTGTTGTCTTTTCCAGCAGAGCCTCTGTCGAGTGCTGTCACCTCTATAATTGAATCGACGAGAGCAGGAGTCAGACTGGGGTTCTTCGAAAGCATCAAGGCCATCAGCCCTGCGACGTGAGGGCAGGCCATGGAGGTTCCCTGCCAGCCTGAGGTGTAGCCGGTGTTGTTGTAATAGGCGCACGAGGTGACGTTCACACCGGGCGCGGAAACGTCAGGGTCCATGAGCCCCATCTCAGGATTGTAAGGATAGTCAAACCAAGGGCTTATACTTTCCCACGAGACGGGTCCGCGACTGGAGAAGCCCGCAATATTGTCACTGGAGTTGGTTGCCCCGACAGTGACCACGCTGCCCAAACCTCCGGTTAGAGTCTGGTCAGGATGAAGCCACGGTGGCGGAACGTCTCCTGGAGTTCTCACATTGTCCGGCGCCCCGCCGCCTCCCTCGTTGCCGGAAGCCACTGCTGCAATCAGGCCAGCAGCAAGCGCTGCGTCGAATGAATTTCTCCACTGTGTCCTGTTGGGGTTCCATATGTGCTGCCACCCTATTGAAAAGGTCATCACTCTGGCGCCGTTGTCTATTGCATACTGAATCGCTTCCCACACGTCGGACTCACTGCCGTTTCCTCCATCGTCCAGAACCTTCAGCCCCATTATCTGCGCATCAGGGGCTACTCCGCATGAGTCTCCAGCGGTTCCGTCTGATGCCACTGTTCCTGCTGTGTGAGTGCCATGTCCGGCAGCATCTCTTGGGTCGCCGTCGTTGTAGGCGAAATCGTATCCATAGACATCATCAATATAGCCATTGCCGTCGTCATCAACGCCATTGCTCGGGATCTCACCAGCGTTGACCCATATATGGTCAGCAAGGTCAACATGGGTGTAATTGACGCCAGTATCGAAGTGACCCACGACTATGCCCTGGCCTGTGAATCCGAGAGCCCAGACCGCAGGGGCATTGATCAGGGTTATGTTCCATTCAACGCTGGGGGCCAACGGGAAGCTACCTTCGGGTCCCTGGGCAAGGAGCACGTTCCTCTTTACGTCAAGAACCATCCGCTCGATGCCGGGCATCTGTCGCAATCTTGATACGACATCTCTTGTTGCCTTCACTGCTATTACGTTGTTGACCCAGAGCGATCTCACACGCTCGGTATTCCCCAGTTTCTCTTGTGATTTCAGGAATGAGAGAAGGTGACTTTGCTTTTCCTCTACGAATCGTTTCAGTTCAGTTACCACTGTGTTTCGCTTCTGTTCAAAAGTGAAGTCGGAAGTGGTTTCGATGAGCGCCTGATAACCGGGCGTTCCCTCGCATATTACAATTATGTCCATAAGCTGATCCGGGCCCGCTTCACTCAGGGCCTTTTCAAGGTCCGGGGTGATTCTCGAATTCGGCGCGGAAAGGGCTGTTGAAGCGAGAGCAAATACCATTAAGAATAGCAAAAACTTGTTCATAGAATCCTCCTAGAGTTTGCTAAGCGACTCCAAAACCAGACAGACAAAAAAACCGCGACCCTCACCCCCTCTCGATGGTTTAATCTAGTGGCTTATAAGGTGATCCCCGCGGACATAAAGTAGTGCAGTCTTACCTATACCAGCCAAGGATATATTACATAATACTGGCAGAAAAGTCAACCTAAAGGTGCACGCTGAACAATGGCTATCAGCTTCTAGGAAAACCTTTTCACCACAGAGAACACAGAGACTAATATCTGGCCTCAAACCCTCGTAGAATCTCAGTGACCTCAGTGGTTTGTTTTGTTCACCACAGAGAACACAGAGACTAATGTCTGGCTCCAAACCCTAGTAGAATCTCAGTGTCCTCAGTGGTGGGTTTTTTGAGCACAGAGAACAGAGACTGTTTTCTTGTAAGTGGCAAGTCACTTGTCAGCTCACACATGAAACCACGAAATTCCCATCGCCCAGTTCCACCACCTTCGAAATTTCTCTCAACTCCTCCCCACGTCCCCGCAAATAGAAAATCAAAAACTGAAGAACCCAAGATCGAGAAGTTAAGCGTAGGCGGGCGAAGGAGGGTGTGAAGTCTGTAGTTTAACAGTTTCTCGTTTTTTTGCCCTTTGATATTTGACGTCGATTTTAGCGCTTTAGAATCTCGTGTAATCTATGGCTTCAGGTCTTGGTTTCAATCTCCATTTTCGGTCTTCGTGGTCCGGGGCAGGCCTCATACTCAAGCGGTAAGCTGCAGACTTTCTAGCAGTTATCGGCTGTCGGTTCTCTGAGCATGATCTGCAAGACCGCCATAGGTCCTGTTTTCGGCCTTTGCACTTCACTGGAGATGTGTTTTTTTGCTTGACAGGGGATGTTGTTAGACACTACAATGGACGGATGTAAGGCAAAGGCCCGATGAAGGTTGCCAATAGCAGGCGGTTCGGGTCTCGAAGTAGATGAGCTTGCCACAAGGGACGCGTGGTGTTCGGGTGCGAACAAATCTTAGGGCCTAGTATTAGCGTTGAGGCTACGCGCAGAACCCTGTCTGTTGTGAGGAGTAATCTGTCAAGGGTTCTTCCTTGTCTCTTGCTTGGCACCACTGGTCTCCCGCCGTAGCACCCAGGGCAGCTGTTAACACCAATGCTCAAGAACCAAACAGGAGGGTTCAGATGAAAAACCTCACCCAATTTTTTCGGCTAGCGATCATCCTGGCAGGGGTCGCCTTAGTGGCGAACCCGCTATTTTGTCGTGCTGATATTCCGGAAGTGGATTGGACTCAGACCGACTGGTCAGGAGGAGAGGGTCAGGAGCAATGGGAAGACCCCACGAAATATTTGTCTGACAACCAGATGAACGGATGGCGAGGTCCAGGGGATCTCCTTTTGGATGCGCCTAATTACGACTATTGGTATGAGACCCTAGTTCTTGGTGGCGGTGTTAAGTCCTTCAAATCACTGTTGGCGCTTTCGGATGGTACGGTACTGGCTTGCAACACCCCTGGGTACGTATTCAGAAGCACAGACCAAGGCGAGACGTGGAGCGGTGCCGCTGTGGGCTTTGGAGTTACGAGGGTGAACTGTATGCTTGAAGACCGCCAAGGAACCATCTACATTGGCACATACCCAAATGGACTGGTTCTGAAGTCAACGGACGACGGTGCCCACTGGGTACCGACAGGGGAGATTCCAGGTACGCCCGCCTGTATTTGGGACCTCATCGAGGTTGACGAGCTTTCCGAATTTGCCCTGTGGGCAGCCAAGGACTGGAATGCAGGCGGTGGACCGGTTGCCAGGAGCTACGATGGGGGCGACAATTGGGAAGATCTGCCCTCTTTTCCCTCCGCCGATGACGGATGCAGAAGACTGGTACAGACCGAGGAAGCCGGCCAACTCGTTATTTACGCTTCAGCGTATTTCTACTCTTCACCGGAATTGGGCATGGATGTTTTCAAGACCACTGGCCCTAACCTCGGAGATGACTGGGAAAGCATCGGCAGAATCGAAACGGGACCTCAATACGAGACCAAAATTCCAGCTCTCCTCTGGGCAGACAATGGAATCAATGGATGGCTCTATGCAGGAACGGGCGCTTACTGGGGAAGAGTCTATCGGTATGAGAGCCCTGACTGGGTCCAGACAGGTGTTTTGTTGGAGAAAGGGCGTGTGACGGACCTCATCCAAGCAGACAATGGGGATCTGTACGCCACACTCGGAGGTAATTGGACAACCGACGCCGATGTGGCCAGGTCAGGAGACATGGGCGACAACTGGCATAGCGTGGCTTACCACCCTCAGACTTCCAGTGTGTACGACATCATGCAGGCTCCTGACGGCACCCTCTACGACGGCACCAGCTGGAACAAAGTCATGAAGGCCGGGTACTTCACAGAGGGGGAACTTGTTTCCTCGGTGTATGATACGAGAAGCATATTGACCCAGTACAGGACAATAGTCTACTCTGTAAACGAGAATGATGGTGTTATCACAGTAAAAGCTCGGACAGACGATAATTCTGACATGTCTACAGCTCCTGACTGGAGCCAATGTAGTCGCTACGATAGTGGCGATCCGCTCCCAAAAGCCCCAGATGTTGAAGACGGAGAGCGCTACATACAGTACCAGATAACGATGGTTCCTGACGACGATGTTGCCCCAAACTGGAGTCCAGAACTGCAAGAAATAACACTTACGTATGCTCTGCCTTGTCTGCAGTCCAGCTCACCTGAAGCCACGGCATATCCCCAGGGCAGAAAGATAGTGAGCGTTCCCGGAGCAGACTTGGGGGATATCTGGGTTTGCTATCAGGACGACTGGGAGATCTATGTCGCGCATTCACTGGATGGGGGAAGTGGGTGGGTGGAGAAGACATGCGTAGGCGAGATATACTCCCAAACGCTGGCGTTATGTGCGCAGTTGTATCCGTGCATTGCAGTGCCGCCACCACCTTTTAGCGCGGTAGCACCTGATGTGTACTGGGTTGACACGTGTGGGCGATTGTGGGTTGTGACGAGGGAAGGCAATGGCTGGAGTGAGCCAATACTCCTGGTGGACGGTTATCAGTATGATGTGAGATTCGGCCAGCCTGCTGTGGCCATCTCGCCGATAGACGGACTTGTTCACATTGTTTTTGGGTGTGAGTGGGTAGACGCTTTGGAGGAAGTGGCGCGTACCGACATAAGACATGGCATATGGGACAGAGCAAGTTATCAAACGTGGGACCCATACGAGTTGGGTATGGTCGACATTGTTATGTACAGCAAAGAGTGTAGGACTCCGTCCATTGAATTTGATGAGAACAACGGGCTTTTGCATCTGGTCTATGAGAGGATGGGCGATATACTGAGCCGGTACTGGCCTTCTCCAACTCCACTACCGTGGCTGTGGTCTGAGCCTAAACTAGTCTCCGACGGCGTCATGAGAGCTGAATATCCGTTTGTCAATGCGGATGAATCATATGTCTACGCCGCATGGGAAGCATCGGATATGACGCAAGTGCACCCTGAAGTATACTGGAAGTATAAGGAGATAACAGCGGAGGTCTGGCCGTCTGGTTTGGGTGACAATATCTCTGACACGTATGACCGCAACTCAGTGTACGCGTCCATTCTGCACGGCATCTACGCGACGTGGAGTGAGTCTTATGTTGATAATAACTACGAAATCGCGTTCAAAGAATCGCCCTGGATAGATCCGTGGACGAACATAAGTGACACTGATAAGGACTCCAAGTATTCGCACATGGAGATACAGTACGATGGTCCGAGCGGGACATCCTTCTTTTTGTGGACCGACGGGGAAGCACGGCCCTACGATGTGATGGTGAGGCCAAAGGTTCTCTCTTTGGTCGGCCAGGGTTTGTCCGTGACTGGTCCGGCGGGCCGCGAGTCGCGCTTGGCTTATTCAGGTAAGTCGACCGAACACGCACCCCAGATTGTGTCGCACCCTAACCCAGCAGCAGGCAAGATCCGTGTCGAATATTTGGTATCGAGTGACACACCCCACAAGTTGGAGGTGTTTGACATTTCGGGACGAATGGTTGCCGCCTTGGACCTGGGTAGCCCGCGCCCTGGCTGGAATTCTGTGTCATGGGGAGGGCTCGATCCAAAGGGTGAAAGACTTCCGCCTGGGACATATTTCTTGCACATACGAGGACAATCTCCTGGCCCGACAGGCAAGGTTGTGCTCGTAAGGTAAGACACCACGGAGTTGAAGAGAGGGGTTTGAATTTCTGGAGACCGGCCTGGCTGGTAGTTGGGCCGGTCTCTGTTGTCTAGAGGCCCTCAACCTCAATTCCGGCATCTAGCAGTATCGCCGCGAGGATTCCCATTCCCGGGCTTCTCTGCCAGTCTATGGTTGTCTCCCTTACCCCACATGACGGGCTGGCTTCTTTTAGAATAGCAGTTTTCGCTCCGCAGGTTCTTCCTAGCAGGACTATCTGATCACAAGCTTCAGTGAGGATTTTGGTGATGTTGCGGCCATCTTCTGTGATGATGCCGGCCTTGCCGGAGGCGACGTCCTTCCCGTCGCCTCCCATGAGTGTGCATTTTGGCCTGGGCGTACCGAGGCCTGCAAGCTGTTCTGGACAGACTGGAATTGCCCTGCCCTGTTTCAGCAGCTCTATTGCACTCTCTTCGGGAGCGGAGTTCCCGTCATAGCGGGTACATAATCGAAGGAGGCAAGCTGATATCAGTACCATTGGCTCGAAGTCCTGAAAAAGCGGAGTCCATTCCGCCTTGTGGCAGAGTATCCTATCTGGTGATTGGAGGCGTGTCAACAAGAGGATTGAGGCGAAAGGTGGGCACAGTTTCGAGCGCCCGGTTTAGGGTGAGCATAAGTCTTTGTAGTGTATGGACTTAAGTGTTACAACCCAGGTTTGGGTGGTTAGCTGCCAAAGTGCGTGTACACTGGCAATAGGCTGGGTTCTTGCAATAGGACTTGACTAGAAGGCCTTCCGGATGTAAAGTTAAGTTTGCTGGTCGAGAGAGGTCCAGGTGAGTGAGAGGGGAGCAAAGATTGTTCGGGAGGTCCTGAGGATTGTGGGCCTTCTTGTGTTATTCCTGGCCGTGTTTGCGGCTGGGGCCGGTGTGTCAGGCATCAGGTTCCTCAAAAAAGACCTGCCATCTGCACACGATCTGGAGGCCTACCAAGCTCCTCTTGTTACGCGATTCTATGATCTTCAGGATTCTCTTCTGGCTGAATTCTATATAGAGAAGAGGATGCCAGTCCCGCTGGATAGAGTACCCAAGCACCTTATCGACGCTGTAATCACCATGGAGGACAGGAAGTTCTATGAACACTGGGGTGTGAACCTGTTGTCGGTGTTCAGGGCGGTGGTCTCGAACCTGAGAGCGGGGAGGGTGGTCAGAGGTGGTTCTACAATTACTCAACAGCTCGCCAGAGCTCTCTTTCTGACTCAGGAGAGAAGCATTGTACGGAAGATGAGGGAAGCGCTTCTGGCCATGGAGGTTGAGAGGACATACTCAAAAGACAAGATTCTGGAGATGTACCTCAACCAGATCTATTTTGGCCATGGCGCCTACGGAATCAAATCTGCTGCGGAGACCTATTTCAACAGGGATATCGGCGATGTGACTCTGGCAGAGGCCGCTTTGCTTGCGGCGATCATAAGGTCGCCGGCGGCTTATTCTCCCTTTTCTCATCCAGAGGAGGCCCTGAGGAGAAGATCTATTGTGCTGGAGGCGATGGTCGGAGCCGGCGCGATAGGCCGTAGAGAGGCTGGTCAGGCCAAGAACTCACCGCTTGGTGTCAAAAGGTCAACCGAAGGGACCACAAAGGTCGCCGCCTATTTTGTGGAAGAAGTGAGGAAGTTCATAGAGCGCAAGTTCGGAAGCAGGATGCTCTATAGGGACGGGGTGAGTGTCTATACGACACTGGACATTGGGCTTCAGAGGAAAGCTGAAGAGGTACTCGAGACCTGGCTTGGGAGTTTCGAGGAGGCTAACAAGTTCAAATCGACCCTTGAGAAGAACGAGCCACTGCCTGAGTCTCTCGGCTTCGAAGGAACGAGCTACCTTCAGGCCGCACTTGTTGCAATTGATCCGCGGACAGGGTATGTACAAGCGATGGTTGGGGGAAGGAGCTTTGAGGACAGCAAATTCAACAGGGCAACGCAGGCGCACAGGCAGCCTGGTTCGGCCTTCAAGCCATTTCTGTGGACCGCAGCCATAGACAATCAGTATACTGCGGCTGACATTGTGCTCGATGCCCCAATAATTGTCCCGGTCAAGGACTCCATTTACAGGCCGTCAAACTACGACCACAAGTTCCTGGGACCCATAACGCTCAGAAAGGGGTTGGCACGTTCGAGAAACCTGGTCGCAATCAGGCTCATCCAGAAGATCGGTGCGTATACAGTTGCAGAATACGCCAGGAGCATGGGCATTCGCTCTAGACTTGCAAAGGTTCTCTCTCTTGCGCTGGGGAGCAGTTCGACCACCTTGCTGGAGATAGTCTCAGCATATGGTGTCTTCGCAAATCAGGGTGTGAGGATTGAACCAACGATGGTGAGGAGGATTACAGGCAGACAGGGCGAAATCATCTATGAGGATGTTCCATATTCTGTGCGGGTTCTTTCTCCGCAAACGGCCTACATAGCCACCAGTATGCTTGAGTCTGTATTGAACGAGGGGACAGGCTATGCCGCAAGGAGCAGGTACCACTTCGTCAGAAGGGCCGCTGGGAAAACGGGCACAACAGACAACTACACGGATGCGTGGTTTATTGGTTTTACGCCCGACCTCGTATGTGGAGTCTGGGTAGGGTTTGATCAGATGAAGAGAATAACTGAGGGTGCCACCGGTGCCAGGGTTGCTCTTCCAGCTTGGGCAGAGTTCATGAAGGCAGCGCAGAAAGGGAGGCCTCCACTTGAGTTTCCGAAGCCCGAGGGGATCACGCATGCAAGAATATGCACAAAGTCAGGGCTTTTGGCGACCGACGCGTGTAATGACACCAGAGATGAGGTCTTCGTTGAAGGGACCAGGCCGACCCAGTTCTGCACGGTGCATAAGCTTGGGATTGATAGATTACTGGAGGATGAGTACCAGTTCGAGAAGCTTGATAGAAAGTCACTCAAGAGTGAAGAGTACAACCTTTCGCCGGGTACGAGATGAGAAGAAGTGCTGCTAGAGGTTCGGTTCTTGCAACCACGATCCTTTTGCTCCCGCTGACGGGCTGGCCTGCGCAGCAGGCGGCTAAATCGCCGTTTGGGGCGATAGTTGCCTCGGCGGTCCTCCCTGGCGGAGGTCAGTTCTATTGTGAGAACTATTTGAGGGGAGCAGTCTTCTGCGCTGCTCAGGCCACTGTTGCTGGCATGATTCTCTACGAACACATATTGACAGAGGAGGCGCATCGGAGGTATAAATTGACAGGGAGTATGGACGATTACGGCGATTACGCGCACCATTTTGACAGGAGATACGACCTGCTGTGGTGGGGCGCTGGGGTATGGGTATTTTCTATGGCGGATGCTTTTGTAGATGCTCATATGTTCAAGTTCGGGAGCAAGAAGCGTGTGAGATTGGGGCTGGCGGAGGAGGGGGCCGGCCTTCAAGTCTCATTGTTTTTCTGAAGAGTGAGAGTGTTTCACGTGAAACAACCGGCTAACATTTTGCCATATAGACGATTAGCTCATATCTGGAGGGGAGTTTGACATGACCAGAGCCTCTGTGGGGAGAAATGTGTCGATTCTGTTGGCGATTCTTTGTGCGGCATGCGCCGCGGGGCAGACCGAAGAAGCAGCCCATCCCTCAGACTCAGCCAGCACAGTAGCTGACACGGCGGTTCAGTATTCGCCTGTGGCGGCCCGCACGCCAGTACTACTGGGGGACTGGCAAGAGCCACTCGATAGGGACCTGATGACGGCAGGAGGGGTGGTCCGAGTGTTGACACCTGTGAATGGCGACCTCTTTGTGGGCGGCGGGCAGGTCACCATTGAAACGTCGGTTGCAGGTGATATTTGGGTTTCGGGGGGAATCGTATCTGTCGGAGGCTCTTGCGAAGGAGATGTCAGGGCAGCGGGCTACCAGGTCACCCTGAACGGGCTCATCAGGAGCAGCGGATTGGCATTCTGCAGAAGCTTCACCCAGGCGCCCGAGTCCGAGGTTTGGGGAGACTTGAGATTCAACTGCGGAAAGGCGAGTATTGGCGGTACTGTCAATGGTCGGTTGAGCGGCAATGCCCATACGGTCAGGATAGACGGGACTGTCAGAGGTGGAGTGAGTGTAGAGGCGGAGCGCGTGATGGTCGGGTCCAATGCTCTGATAGAGGGAGATCTTGTCTACGAGAGCGCGAACGAGGCAATGATAGATCAAGCTGCGACGATTCTCGGAAGCGCGGTGCACCATGTACCAGAGTCGAGAGAAGTTGTGGGAGCTTCAAGAGAAGGGCTTTTCAACTTCGACCTCGGGATGAGAGTTGTTTGGTTCATCGGAATGTTGATTGTCGGGCTCATCATGTCCGCATTCAGCCCGAACGTCTTGATGCGCTCAAACGAAATGTTGAAGACTTCCCCCTGGGTCTGTCTGCTTACAGGTTTTGTCCTGCTTGTGTGCCTGCCGGCGATTCTCCTTGTGCTGCTTGTCGCTGTGGTCGGCTGGCCTCTGATGCTTCTTCTCAGTCTCTTCTATGTGGCAGGCATTGCATTTTCAGGAATATTTGTGGGGCTTACGCTCGGTAAGGCTCTGCTTCGAAAAGTGAGAAGGGCTCGGGAGTCTATTTTCTGGCCCATGGCACTGGGAATCCTGATTCTCGCAGCCATCTCTTCAATTCCGTTTGTGGGATTCCTGCTGAGGCTGGTGATCGTCATGCTCGGGCTTGGCGCGGTCGCTGCTTCCCAGTGGAGGTTCTTCAAAGAGAGCCGGGGGAGAAAAAGACTGCCAGAGGTAGAAGTGCCGAGCATCTGAACGACAAACTGAAGACAAGTTCCAGCCTGGAAACAACTCCCAGACTTATGTTGTGTCGTGGGGCGTCGGTAGTCTTACATCTTGCATCTTCTATCTAGCGTTTGAGGCGTGATTTGTTTCAGGTCAGGAGTACGTTTTCAGTTTGCTGTTCCTGAGCTCTTTCAGTAGTTCGAATATCTCATCATTCATCTTCCTCACACACGCCATCATCTTCTGATACTTTCTGTACCTTCTTGCGCGAACTTTCACCCAGGCTTCATCCTGGCGCCGCACAAATACGAGCCTTCTCTTGGCGCCGTGGGGCACAGAGAGACATGTGAATGGGCCGTGCTTTATTTCCCTGGCGCACCTGCAATTGGGGTTGCCACACTTCTTGTATGTCTCGTAGATTGAGCCGGCAACCATCTCTTCGGGGCGCATCAGTTCCCGCAGAAGGCGCCTTCTCTCCTTGTCCAGCCTCTCTATCTTGCCACGTAGTTTGCCTGGTTGCATTATGGTATGCTTATATCATATAGACATACCAGACGCAAGAAAAAAATGCTCTGTGAGGTACGAAGTACGAATTGCAAAGTACAAGGTCGCAAGGCGATACTTCGCACTTCGTACCTTGTACTCGCCAGTATTGTGTAGGGGGTCGTTTCCGCGCCCACTTTGACTTGCCGAAGGGTGAAGAGTTTGCAACAAGCAGATTCTTCCCCCCTTCGCCTAATCGGCTTCGGGGGACTTCGCCCGACTCAGCGCTATCCCCTTAGTCGGGCTTGCGTCTTGTAGGGCTCCGAAGGATAACTGGGCTCCTCCCCGTAGAACGGGGGCGAAAGCGAAGGATCTGCTTGTGCCAGATTGCTTCGTCGTCGTTCGGCAGGCTCACGACTCCTCGCAATGGGCATATTACTCAAGAATGTGGCCTGTTTAGTCATGTCGGACACAGGCGAAAGT
>SOJN01000006.1 GCA_004376575.1 candidate division TA06 bacterium
GCTCCAGAGGCCGATGCTTGCCCTGCCGGCCCCGGACGTGTCGAGGGGAGAGTAGAACCTCGTCTTGCCCTGTGCCAGATTTGGGCTGGGTCATCACCAACAAATGCCTCGATCACACATGCACAAGGATTTGATAACCGTCTGCGAATGTGGGGAGGTTCCTTTGACTGAAGCTGACAGCAAAGCGCTGTGCTCGAAAGGGGCACGTACCGTTTGATGTCGTAAGAGATGGGGACCGGATGTGGGTAGGGTATCGAGGCACTCCCAGAGGAAACGGGGAGAAACAGATAGATTCAGCCTAAGTACTTCGATTCGCGATTACGGTGAGGTTTGACTGGAGGTATGTTGTATCAAGTTGCTCACTCAGCACCAGTCTCAGGCGCCATCCCTTGACCCTACCCCAAATTCGCAGTAGTAGTGTCCACGTGGGGCTTCCGACCAACGGACGCCCCCAAACTTCGTGGGCTCAGCTTGTGGTCAACATAGACCTCCTAGTTTTTGTCCCACGACTCCAGCCACCTCTTGACCAGGGATTCTTCATCTGCGGCATCAAAATCGATGCCCGTTATTCTCGCCAAAGCCCTCAAGGCCGGTGTCCTGAGGTTTGGTCTTTTACTTTTTATCATCTCGATCAAATGAGGAACCGCCCCCTAGCAATGCCCTCTGCATTTTGGTGCTTGTCCAATAAAGACAGAAGAAGATAGACTGCCTTGTTTTGACACGGCCATGCCTCGTGGGATAGGAGACCAATGACAGGTTCGATAGGTATTTCTTCGACGCCCGTTCTTGATATAGCTAGGAGACTTCGGGCTGCATCATTGTGAATCCGGTGAGAGGGATCATCAAATGCCTCTACTAGTGGGTCTATGACGGACTCCTTGTCTCTAGCCCATTTCAGCAGGCAAGCCGCCTTGGCCCTCTGGTCTACGCTACCTCTCTTTAGGATGGTCACGAGCTCTTTCACATTCGGCTGGACTGAATCCAAGAACTCACGCTCGTATGCCTGCATAGTGCCGGATGTTGCGGAGTTGTCAGTTGCCTTGCTCGACAGATGCGCAAGCCAGGCTTCGTTGTACCTGTCGTAAGTACTGAATAGTTTCTCAGCCTCATCCGATACCTCTATTGGTTCCTCGAGATCCCTCTCCAAACTTGCCGCTGTCTCCATCATGGTAAACCCTACAAAGACTCCAGAAGGATAGAGTGTGATACTGGGCTCGACGAGATAGCAACCCGTCTTTTTCTTGAGCCCCTCCTTTGCCTCTTCCACTTTCTTCTCTGAATAAACATCATTCTCCTTCAACTCTACGTAGTCTACCAGGTCGTTCCTTAGTTTGCCTCCCGATTCTCTTACCTCTATTCCGATTATTCGGCTGCCGGCAAAACGCTTCTCGTAACTAGAACCTCGAGGAGCAGGTTGCGCCTCTAGTCTCACTCTGGTTTCTTCCTGCCGACTGTTTCTGCGAACAAGAAGAACGACCTCTTCGCCTGGTTTTCTCTCTCTTATGAGCCGGTGGAGGTCACGACAAGTTGCCACGGTGTCACCGTCTAGTTCGATTATGATGTCGTTTTCCTGAAGTCCAGCTTTCTCAGCTGGCCCCCCGGCAGATACTTTGACTATTGTAACTCCTTTTGAGGTTTTGCGGTCGGCTGGGGTGACTGCGACACCAAGCCAAGCACCAGCGTTCTCCGAAGGGACTGATTTCTTCTTCTCCACAAGGGCAGTTGGAGAACACCCCATGGAGAATACAAGCGAATACAGAATGGCTCTATTCAAAAACCTAATCACTATCAATCCTCAGGGACGGTGCTTGACATTTTGACATTTTCTTCCTCAAAGACGACAGAATCGTCACTTCCCAGGAGTAATTCTATCCCACGGCCTAAGGTAAATCGAGCTTGGTCCCCAAGGCTTGCTGTTTCTAGGAATAATACTTCAATATTCGTTTCTTATCACAATCTCTATCGTCTTTTTCTTTATAATAAATTTCTGCAAACTCTATTCTTTCTTCAGCAGGAAAATAGACATACACAACTCTGATGCCACTGCGAACCCCTTTTCCCAAAGCCTTGCAGCGAAAATGTTTTACCTTGTATATTTCTGTTTCAGTACCCAGACCACTTATCCTGACTACCACAGGCGGGTACACGCGGGGATGTATTCTTAGTACCTTTTTCAGTACTTCCAGATCATTCCTTAGTGTGCGGTACTTTTTGAGCAGTGCCTTTAGTTCTTTGTCGAACTCAGGTAGACTAGAGAATTCCATCACTCTTCAGGGTATTCTCTAACAGAATAGGCAGGTTTTCTGTAGAAGACCGATTCATAATCTATGATCTCTTTGTCATCTGTTACCTGGCAGGGAATGTCCTCATGGGCATAATCTATAATAGACGAGGCGTTCATTGAGGAGAGTCTGTCAATCGCGCTGTCAATGACCTCAAGTTCTCTTCCGTCGAGCTTGCTCAAATCCGGCTTCACCTGAGGGATGTATTTCTTCTGACGCTTCCCATGGTATTCTGCTGCTATCTTCTTCAGTTCTCCTTTTTCAATCATCTTCTCCACAATCTCACTGAAATGACAGGGAGCAGGTCCAAAGCTGATCTTTCTGTACGCTTCCCCCGTTAGGTGTTGCTCATAGAGCTCATAGAAATTGAAATCGATGAAATATAGAAGTTTGTAAATGACCGACTCTCCCACATTGGATCTTGCTCCGCATCTCTCAAGGACGTAGAGCAAGACCTGCCTGAATTTCTCTCTGTTTAGGGTTGGCATCTTAGATGTTCTTGTGCCTTTTGTTGATTTCGTCTTAGATTCGTGACTCAGCAGGACGTCTGGAGACACCCCAAATACCTCCACAAGCTTGGCTAACTCGATGCTGCTGACGTCTCGTTGGGCGGATTCTATCTGAGATATCGAAGGTCTGGGCAACCCGAGTTTTTCCGCAAGTTGCTCTTGAGATAGTTCTAGATCTTCTCTGAATTTCCTTATTCTTCTCGCTAATTCTTTCTTAGTAATCATTGTCGCCACCTCCCGATCTAGAATATAACATATGTTTGATAATATTACAAGGCTCGTATGATTCTATTACAAAGATTTCTGGGTGTCAAGCGATTTGTTTAAGCTTTGGGGCAGAATTGGGAGCATTCGGGACGGCGCATGTCAAGCAGTCTCAAGCAAACCATATGACCTGTGCCAAATTCTCACCAAAACAGGGCAAAGGAGGCATAATCACCATAATAACCATAATGCTGAAACGCCCTGAAAAATAAGGCGTTTCGGGCAGCCGGTTTGTGTGATTTGGGTTGTGAGGTGTAACGCCTTCTCGCTAGTTGTAAAGGCGTGAGAATGGGAGGGGGTTATGCTCACTTATAGTGAGAATATGGACGGTTTTGGGGTGGTTTTTGGGGTATGTGTATGGACTGGGGACATGGGTGACACGTGTACGGAGACATAGGTAACACGTGTACGGAGACATAGGTAACACTTCTCAACTGCCTGCCCGGGGCGTTTCACGGCCCCCCGTTTCTGGCGAAGCGAGATACACAGGGCCTGCCCGGGGCGTTTCACGGCCCCCCGTTTCTAGCGAAGCGAGATACACGGGGCCTGCCCGGGGCGTTTCACGGCCCCCGTTTCTAGCGAAGCGAGATATACGGGGCCTGCCCATTACAACTGGGTGGGAGCAGTAGAAGAAGAGAATCACGCAAATATGATCTGGAGCCTCTTCTTCAACTCGCAGGTGCCATTCTCAGGATTGAAGCGTGAGTGGATATCTCCATGCTTGTTGGAGTTTTTTGCTTGACAAGAAGCACTGGTGATGCTATTTTACTTAAAAAGTCTGCAATAACCCCCCAAATTGGGGGGTTCTGATGGAGAAATTAAGATGGCTAGAAATCTTTCCAAAAGAGAAGCCACCGTCATCCTTGACCTTGAATGGCGCAACCAACGTATCGTCTCTCGTGCTGAAGTCATTCGCATGATGAACGCGGACGCAAAAGCGGCTGACAAGCTCATAAGTTCGCTGCGCCGAAAGAACTGGCTGGAGAAGATTGGCCCGGGCAAGTACTTGCTGATTCCTGCAGATAGGGGACCAGAGGGTGTGCCAGACATGAATACGCTGCTACTTGGGAGTCTGGTGACATTTCCATACTACTTCTCATATGCGACCGCCAATGCGTTCCATAATCTCACCAGTCAAACGCGGGGAGAAGTTTTTGTGGCCTGCCAAACAAAATTGAGACCGAAGCTCATCCGTGGGTTCACGTTCAGATTTGTTCACCTCGTCAGCGCCAAGTTCTTTGGGTTCAAGGAAGCTGATTCGTTCGGCGTGAAAGTCACGATGGCTGAAGCTGAGAAGGCGATTGTGGATTCGGTGGACAAACCTCAGTATGCCGGCGGAATTCCGGAACTGGCCGGCGTCATTGGTCGAGCGTCACGGAGGTATGACTGGGAGAAAACCATCTCGTACGCTCTGCGAATGGGTTCAATAGCCCTCACACAGCGATTAGGCTATCTCATCGACCGCGTTGGCATCGAGGTCTCTCATGACGCGCGGAACAAACTCAAAAAGAAGATCAAGAAGCGCTCATGTGCCTATCTTGGTCCTGTACGAACATGGGGGCATGAAGGCGCTTTCGACAGAGAATGGCAACTCATTGTAAACATCCCTCAACAGCAAATAACATCTGAAATATAGGAGCCCTTGGTGATAGAGGAGAAGTTCATAGACCTCTTTGCTCATTCCAGCAAGCTAAGAGACAAGATGGTTGCAGAACGTGATGTGGTTCTTACCTATGCCCTCCAGTTGCTGTCTATGTCTGGCCTTCTAAGAGCCTTGGCTTTCAAAGGTGGCACTTGTATCCGAAAGATCATACTAGGAACCTCTGGTAGGTTCTCAATGGATCTTGATTTCACTGCCCTGAAGGGAAGGCAGCCTGACGATTTTGTGCTTGAAATGATGGAAGTTCTGAATTGCGAGTTCCATGGCATAACCTTCCGCCTTGAAGAAGGATGGCGCATTACACAGGGAGGGCGGTCGTTCACCGTTACCCCTGAATATTCCCATGGTTGGAATGCTAAAGGAGCATTTGATCTACAAGTGAGTATGAGGGAGCAGCCGACCCTGCCGGTTAGATCAGTGCCGCAGATTGAACAGAAGTACCACAAGCATCTGGAATTTCAGCCTGATACTATTCCATGCCTTGAGGTGCATGAGGTAATAGCCGAGAAAGTCCGTTCACTGTACCAGCGCGCACGCGTGCGAGACTTCTTTGACCTGTACCTATTCGGTAAGAGGCCTTTCAACAAACCTCTTGTGCGTGCCCTGGTTGTGCTGAAGCTCTGGCAGGTCCGGGATGTGTTTGAACCCGATTCGTTCCTTGAAAGAATGGATAGTGGAAGATATGACTGGCAGGATCTCTCACGGCTTGTCGCTGCCGATTTTCGTGTTGACGAACGGACAATCTTGGAAGCGTGCATCAAGGGCTTCTCATTCTTGAAGAAGCTCTCTCCAGAAGAAGCACTTATTGCCAAAGATTCCAAAGCGCATCGACAAAAAGCCGCACGCGATGAACTTGTGGCATGGTGTCAGACATTGCGGTCAAACCTTAAGAATTAAACCTTTTCCAGCACATCAAGCTTCAAAAATCAAAAAATCCGCCCGTGGCACCAAATTCGTTGTTTCTGAAACCCCTTGACAGATTGTTGTCCTCACCGATATACTCTACCCGGCGCCTTGAAGTCTAAAGACCGACCTGAAGGTTCCTTCATTGACGCAGAGGCAAAGGGGCCCCAAATGAAAATAACTGCTTGGAAGAAGACTCACCGGCGGAGTTTCAATCAAATAAGCAGCAAGTTGCTGGCCGCCTCCGTAGTTCTGCTTTTTGGCATCGAGGCCATAGCATCGGTTCTCAATGTTCCATCGGACTATCCGACAATTCAGGAAGCGATTGATGCCGCATCCCGCGGAGATACAGTCAAGGTTGCCCCGGGAATCTACTACGAAAATGTGAGGATATCAAAGCCTCTCGTTCTCTGGGGCTCCGGTAGTAGTTCGACCACGATTGATGGCGCAAGTGTCGATTCGGTGATGAGAGTGGAGGCTGAAAGTTGCCTTGTGAAGGGCTTTCTTGTTCAAAACAGCGGTATAGGCCGCGCAGGTATCCACGTTCTCGGAGACGACTCTGTCATTGAAGAGATGGAGTTCTTGGACAATGGAAAGGGGGTTGATGTAGAACCCCCTTCTCAGAATATTGTCGTACAGAACAGCATGTTCAAGAGGAATGCCATCGGGATTTATCTCCGTCGTGGGACGAGTGGCTCCTCCATCATTGGAAACACAATTTTCGCTGATATGAACAAACTGTGTATTAAGATAGCGGGGTCCAATCTCAACAGGGTTGAGAATAACAGACTTTTTGATGGAAGGACAGGAATCTACCTTCTTGGATCAAATAGGAACGTGATCCAGGGCAATGAATTGACTGGAAGTAGATTTGAAAGAATTCGGTTGGCAAAGTCTGACAGCAACTTTGTTCTTCAGAACCGGATTTCAGGAGACGAATATTCAGAGTGCGGCCTTCTCCTTACTGACTATTCGATCTCGAACGTCATCAGTGGAAATTTGCTGTCTGAGCACGAGGTTGGCATATGGGTTAAAAGACATTGCAGCGACGGAATCATCAGTGAGAACACCATTGTCAACAATCGATTTGGCCTCGGTTTGGATGGTGTTGAAAGGAGTATGGTCTTTCACAACAATTTTGTCGAGAATGAGTTCCACGTGCATGATAGTTATCCTTCCATTAATGACTGGTATCATCCCATACTATTGGAGGGAAACTTCTGGTCGGATTATCAGGGATCAGATGATGGGAGCGGCAGCGGGAAGCACTCTATTGCAGGAGATGGGATAGGGGATACCGACATCCCTCACCCGCGTGCAGATTTCGATTTCTATCCTTTTATGGAGAGAAACGGGTGGAGACCACCGAAGAGTGTGAAGGAGGAGGCACTGGATGAACTGGCCGGTCTCATTGAATCGATCACTCATCCGAAGACCCACAAACACATTGAGCATGCCTTTCGGGAGCTGGAGAAGACTCTTCCATATTTCTCAGACAACTGGCATATTACCAAAGCCTCACGTGTTTTTGACCGTGAGAAAAAGGTGACAAAGGAAGTGCGAAAGGCATCCCGGTCCGCAAAGAAATACGAAATCCCTGATTTTGAAGGGGTGATCAGCAAGCTCCGTGAGATTGCTCTGTACGTGGTGGAGGCGGATTCCTTCCTTGCCGGGAAGGCAATTAGAGAGGCTGAGGCGTATCCGGGAGCCAAGCAAAAGGAGATCAAAAAGGCAAAGAAGGAAATGACCAAGGCCTATGCGGAACTGAGCAAAGTAGACAAGGGTATGAAGAAGCTTGGAATCGAATGGCACAAATATGATAAAGCAATCAATCATTTCAAACACGCCTACGAACATGCCCACAAGGCTGTGAAGAAACACAAGAAACAGAAACATGTGCAGTTGACTACTTTTGACAGAAACCTGCCCAACCTTTTTTCACTTTCACAGAATAACCCAAACCCGTTCGCTCGCGAGACCTCAATATCGTTTACCGTGCCCAAACCTATACATGTACGTCTTGAAGTTTTTGATGTCGCCGGAGAACTTGTGGAGACACTCGTGGACGATCTGCAACTACCAGGTATGCATCAGGTTCGCTGGGACGCAGAGGGCAACGCAAGCGGCATCTATTTCTACAGACTGCAGGCCGGCGGCTTCACAGATGTCAAGAAGATGCTCCTCCTCCGCTGATTCATTGGATCAGCCCAGGAATTCAATTCCCAAGGTTTGACCCCGGGGAGGCCTAACGTATACGGAGATTGTTCGTTACCCGCCGTTTCAGTCGCTGAAACGCTACTCACTGGGTCAGTTGTGCAGAAGGGCAAAGGCTCGAATGCGCAAACTGGAATAGAACTGTCATACTGTCAAGTCATGGATCCGGAGCCTGTCCTGAGGGAACACGAAGGGAGTATTCGTAGCTTGTCAGAGGCCTGCCCTCCGTAACCTCGGTGAAGGAGGACGAAGGAGGGGGCACCGAGCGTAGCTAGAGCCCAGGTACGGGGGCGTGCGGCAAACACGCCCCCGTTCAATACACTCCCTAGCGGAGGCTATCTGGCCACAACCATCTTCTTGGTCAAGACATTTCCATCCGACGTGAGACGGTAGAAGTAAGTGCCCGAAGGAACACTGTTCCTTTCCCAGGTTACGGCGTGTGTACCTGCCGATAGCTTTCCGTCGAGAATCCTCTCCACCGACCTTCCGGCCGAGTCGTATATGGTAAGCCTTGCGTGACCTGACGTAGGCAGAGTAAAGCGTATCGAAGTCTCGCGCGCAAACGGGTTGGGAGCATTCTGACAAAGAATCAGGGCCCTGGTTGCAGATTCCTCGTGTGCAAGCTGTTTGCCACCTCCGCCGCGTGTGTACGGATTCATGATGTTGTCAAGGAATTCAAGTGCTATTGGGATCCTGACGGGCAACTGATCTGCATGGCCGCCCATGAAGGATTCGAATTCATAAGGAATCCCTAGCTGGTCAAGAACGCCCGCAAAGACAAGGTTCTGGGGATAGCATCCCAATTCGTCCATCATGCCGCAGTCGAAGTATATCGATAACTCTGCATCTGGTGGGAGTTCAGTAGCGAATTTCGGCGGATTATGGAGTAACCATCTGCCAAAAACAGACGGTCTGACGTTTGCATATTCGTCAAGGGGGAAATCCACGAAGAAGGGTGGGTTGGTCAGATTTGGGGAAAAAGCCGCTGCCATCGAGAATGACAATCCTGAAAAGGGTCCACGGTACGGTGCCCAGTAGTATGGGGGACCTTCTGGATATTCCATCAGAAGATACGGGAGTGCGACCATCAGCAGCACGTTGAACTCCAGGGGGCCGCTGTGAGATGCAAGCGCAGTATAGATGTCAGGGTATTTCAGGGCCAACTTCATAGCCCCATAACCACCCATCGAGTGCCCCATGATGCTCCGTTTCTTACGGCCCGGGATTATTCTGTAGTTCCTCTTAACGAACTCTCGAACATCCTGAACTATGTAATCTTCGAATGCGCCATTCAATTCGGAATTGGTGTAGAAACTGGCGTTATAGGGCACACAGCTGGCATCTGGCTTGACGACTACGACTGGTTCGATTGTGCCGTTCCCAATCAACTCATCCAGGATATCGATGAGAAAAGGACAAGAAGTATGATCACCTCTGATACCGTGTAGGAAGTAGATCACCGGATACTTGGGACCGCGATCAAGACTGTAGCCGCGCGGCAGGTAGACTTGAACCCAACGCAGCTCTCCGAGTGACTCACTAAAGAACTGGACGTCCTCCACTGTTCCCTGTCCGAGTGCGATCCCTGAAATGAGCAGAACCAAAACAAGCGCTAGCAACATCGGTTTTTTCATGGCGCCCTCCTGATGTTATCTACTCCATGTGTTTGGTTGGAAACTCGCCCGACAAGTGCCTCATGTCTTCTCCTCTCTCTGGTTTCTGGGTTGATAGATCAAAAAAACGCTATCTCACCTCCTCCCGAGCTCTAGGCCCCGGCTTTGATCCTCAAGACATGGTGGGAGTCTCTTCATAGTCCCCGACAGGCTGTGCCTCCGCGCATTTCCCCGCTGTGCGTCCTGATACTGGGTGCTCGTCCCTAGTTTGTCAAGCGTTTTTTCTAGCAGAATGGGATAAATGTCTAGGTCAGGCCTTTAGATTTTTTTTTCAAACGGGGCAGGCAGACAATTTTACAATTTTGACCAAATCATCCTAAGACATTTACTTCCAAAAAGTTACCAGATAAGTCCGGCACCACTCTCCAGGATTTGGGCGCGTAGGTTCTCGCAACAAGCCCCAAAATTGTAAAATTGG
>SOJN01000007.1 GCA_004376575.1 candidate division TA06 bacterium
CGAAATTACGAAATTACCTCGCACCCATCCCCTGAAGCTGTCAGCTTGCCCACGCTGTACGCTATACGGTGTAAGCCTGATCTCAGTGATCAGATGCTTGTTCCCCACGTTCTCTCCCTCCGCCTTGATGGGGGAGGACAAAGGAGGGGGTGTTGACTCACATTGGCGGTCACCCTCCCTTTTATTCCCTCCCAAATGACACAGAATGTGTTTTCGCGATTCGTTGTTTGCCCTCCGAATACTCGAAGGATCTTGGACAGTTCGCAGTCTGTAGTTTGTAATTGATCATTTTTCCTCAAGCCAGTCTGGCTTGCGCTTTTCCAGAAACGCCGCCATCCCTTCCTGCCCCTCTTCACCCTTTCTCAGCTCAGCGAGAACCTCTGCAGTGAATCGTTTAGCTGAATTGAGGGTCATGGAACTGACCCCCTCTATCAGCCTTTTGCATGCAGACAGCGCGCAGGGTCCGCTAGTTACAATCTGTTCAATCAGACCATTTATGAAGTCATCCAGCTCGTCATGTTTCACAACGAAGTTGACCAGCCCGGCCTCACGGGCCAGTTCTGCACTCAGCCTTTCACCGCTCAAGAAAAACCGCCTTGCCCTGGACTCCCCGATTCTTCTGACTGCGTACGGTGATATGCATGCCGGAACCAGGCCCAGCTTCACTTCGCTGAAACTGAATTTTGCTTTGTCTGAGGCTACGGCGATATCACAGACACAAACGAACCCGGTCCCACCACCTATGGCTGCTCCATTCACCCTGGCAATGGTGGGCCTGGGAAAAGAGTACATCTTGTATAGGAGTTCAGACAGTACGAGTGAGTCCTGGACACTCTCTTCGAATGTCATCTCCTTCACCCTCTTCATCCAGTTAAGGTCTGCACCAGCACAGAAAGACTTGCCCTCGCCTGTTAAGACGACCACTCTTGTATCTTCTCTCTCTCCTATCTCATCGAACGCTCTATCCAAATCCTGGAACATCTCAGAGTTGAATGCATTATGGACCTCGGGTCGGTTAAGAGTAACCCTGGCCACGGGACCCTCAAAAGATACTACGATCGTTTGTGACTCCAACTCTCCTCCTTCACATCCTGAACACGCCAAACTGGTGGTCAGGAGTGGGCGCGTTCAAGGACATGGATATTGCCAGGCCAAGAGCGCTCCTGGTGTCCACTGGGTCGATTATTCCGTCATCCCAGATTCTGGCTGTGCTGTAGTATGGATTACCCTCATGCTCATACTTCTCCAGAATAGGTCTCTTGAACTCTTCTTGCTCTTCAGGACTCATCGTCTTTCCTTTTGCGGCCAACTGGTCCAGCTTTATGGTCAACAACACGTTGGCAGCCTGTTCCCCGCCCATGACAGATATTCTTGCGTTCGGCCACATCCAGAGAAGTCTGGGCAGATAACCTCTACCGCACATCCCGTAGTTGCCGGCGCCAAAGGAACCGCCTACTATGACCGTGAACCTTGGAACCTGTGCATTGGCTACAGCGTGGACCATCTTTGCGCCGTCTTTCGCTATTCCTCCGCGTTCAGCAGCTTTTCCGACTATGAAACCGGTTATGTTCTGTAAGAATATTAGAGGTACCTTTCTTGTTGCACACATGGTGATGAAATGTGCGCCTTTGAGTGCGCTTTCTGAAAAGAGGACCCCGTTGTTAGCGAGGATTCCCACGGGGTATCCCATTATTCTGGCAAAACAAGTGACCAATGTGGTAGCATAGAATTCCTTGAACTCATGAAACCTGCTGCCGTCAACGATTCGTGCTATCACCTCTCTCACTTCATACTGCCTTCTTATGCCTTTGGGAATTACTCCATAGAGTTCCTCAGGATCGTAGTAAGGGTCTTCCGGCTCTGAGATGTCCAGTTCTTGTTTGGAAGGCCTGTTCAGATTCCCGGCTATGTTCCTCACTATCTGTATTGCGTGTTCCTCATTCAGAGCATAGTGGTCGGTCACACCTGATATTCGGCAGTGGACGTCAGCTCCGCCCAGCTCTTCCGCGGTAACCTCCTCGCCAGTTGCTGCCTTCACCAGAGGAGGCCCACCAAGATAGATTGTCCCCTGTTCTTTCACTATGACATTCTCGTCGCTCATGGCAGGTACATAGGCGCCGCCTGCTGTGCAAAATCCGAGCACCGCCGATATCTGGGGGATGGCGAGTGCAGACATGCGGGCTTGATTGTAGAAGATTCTTCCGAAGTGCTCCTTGTCAGGAAATACCTCGTCCTGCAAAGGGAGGAAAACCCCTCCCGAATCGACGAGATAGATACAGGGGAGACGATTATCAAGCGCTATCTCCTGCGCACGTATGTGTTTCTTTATGGTCATTGGGAAGTAAGAACCACCCTTCACAGTTGGGTCATTCACTATGATAAGGGCTTCCTTTCCCTCCACCAGCCCCACTCCGGTTATCATGCCCGCACAGGGCCCCTCATCATTGTACATCCCATTTGCTGCAAGAGTACTGAACTCCAAGAACGGGGTGTCCTTATCCAGAAGCAGTTCCAGTCTCTTCCGCGCAGAGAGTTTACCCCTCTCCTTAAGCTTTTTGTGGAACCTCTCGGGGCCGCCCTTTTTTGCCGCGTCCACTTTCTCTTTCAGTTCTTTAATAAGCTGGAGATTGCATTCTCTGTTCTCTTTGAACTCGGCACTGCTGGTATCTATTTTTGAATCCCATCTAAACATGGATCCTCCTGCGGATAACAGGATAAGGCTTCCAAAGGGATGATACTATGCTAAACAAGGACTCCTTTGTAACCGTAGCATATTACTCCTGCTTGGCCCTGTTCATATATCTTTCTGAACTCAATTCTGACCTTTTTGCCTATTTCAAGCTCATCGAAGTCGCAGTCCGCAATCTGGGCGGTCAGCCTTGGACCATCCTTCAACTGGATTATCCCTACAGCGTAAGGAGCCTCATCAGAGAACTCACCGGGAGCAACTCTTATGACCGTGTAACTGACGAGTGTCCCTTCATCGCTTGCCCTTACCTGGTCAAATTCCCTGGAACCACATGCATCGCACACCATTCTGGGTGGGATGAAACTCTTCCCACACTTTTTGCATTTTCCGGATTCGAGCCTGTACCTCTGTGGAATCTCTCTCCAATATCTTGCGGTTGACACCTCAAACCTCCCTTTGGTGTTTCATTTATGCCTTCTTTAGTATGTGCACCACAGAGGAGCCTCCGCTTCCTCCCATATTCTGGGTGAGGCCGGCAGTTGCTCCTTTCACCTGACGTTCTCCTGAATCACCGCGCAGTTGTTCGACTATTTCGCACACCTGGGCGACACCTGTTGCTCCCACTGGATGGCCCTTTGACTTAAGGCCACCGCTCGTGTTGACTGGTATCTTTCCTCCCAAGGCGGTCATTCCGCTTTCAGCGGCAGTACCTCCCTTTCCTTTTTCCGCCAGCCCTAGAGCTTCCAGTACACAGATCTCTGCAATTGTGAAGCAATCATGAACCTCGGCAACATCAATATCTTCTAGCTTTACACCTGCCTGCTTGTATGCCTGCTGGGCGGATTTGTTTACAGCATCTAACCAGGTGATGTCCTTTCTGGAATGGAGTGCGATAGTGTCAGTCGCATGACCGGTTCCCACGATTTTGACTGGTGGCTTCTTAGAAAGCTTAGATGCCACATCTGCCGGACAGAGGATGACCGCTGCAGCCCCATCCGTTATGGGAGAGCAGTCAAGGATCCTCAATGGGTCTGCAACCAGAACAGATTCCAGGACCCTTTCCACACTAATCTCAAAGGGGTACTGAGCATTTGGATTCTTGGCTCCGTGCCTGTGGTTCTTTACGGCTACGTGGGCCAACTGTTCTCTCGTGGTCCCGAACTCGTGCATGTGCCTGCGAGCGATGAGAGCATAGAGCCCGGGGAAAGTGACTCCGTTGTAGGCTTCATACTCTCGGTCTGCCGCAGTGGCCAGAGCATAGGTCGCTTCTGAGCCGGAAACATCCGTCATCTTCTCCACGCCCCCGGCCAGGACAATGTCGTGCATTCCTGATGCGACGTCCATGTAGGCGGTGCGCACCGCCACTCCGCCGGAAGCGCATGCGGACTCCACTCTGACAGCAGGAATATTCTTGGCCCCAAGATAGTCTGAAAGGACAGAACCAAGATGTTCCTGGCCCACAAAAACGCCACTCGTCATGCACCCAACATACATCGAGTCTATGTGGTCGGTGCCAGCATCATCTATCGCATTCAAGGCGGCCTCAACGAACATCTGGCGGAGGGACTTGTTCCACAGCTCTCCCCATTTGATCATTCCAACTCCGATGATTGCTACGTCTCTCATCTTACCTTTCCTCCTCAGAGTGCCTTGAGAATCTTTTTCCTGTACTTGGCGTACGTGCCGTAGTCTATATATCTCTTGTGATTGTCCAACATGTCCGTGGTTTTTGGTGCGTCGTCCCTGACTGATGTGAGCCTTTTCTGTGCAGTCAGGATGAAAGCATCGCTTCCAGCCCCAGAACCATACGAGACGAGAAGTATCTTGTCATTGGGTTTGGCGATGTCAAGAACCGCAGTCAGTCCCATGGGGGAGGAGCCAGAATACGTGTTTCCCAGTCTTGGAACGAGTCTGCCCGGTTCAATCTGCTCAGGTTTGAATCCAAGTCTCTTCCCGGCCCTCAGGGGGAATTTACCATTGGGCTGATGGAAAATTACATATGCGAAATCCGTGGGTTTCATCTTGCTAGCGTCCATCATGCCTGTGGCAGCTCCAAGGACGTGTTTGAAGTAGGCAGGCTCGCCGGTAAACCTGCCGGCATGCCTTGGATAATGTTGGTACTCTCTTCTCCAGAAGTCCGGTGTATCCGTCATGTAAGAGTAAGTGGAATCGATTGTCGCGAGAAGGTTATCTTTTCCTATTATGAAGGCTGCTGCGCCTGCGGCGGCTGAGTACTCCAGTGCGTCACCTGGAGCGCCCTGAGAGGTGTCTGCCCCTATGGCCAGTGCGTACTTGACGTGACCTGAACTGACCAGGCTAGTACAAACGAACAGCGCCTCTGAGCCTGCCTTGCAGGCGAATTCGAAGTCTGCGCAATGGATTTCAGGCGTTGCACCGATGGCCTCGGCCACGACTGTCCCACTGGGTTTCACTGCGTAGGGATGCGATTCAGACCCCACATAGAGAGCGCCTATCTCCTTTGCATCTATCCTTGCCCTCTTCAGTGCGTACCTCGCAGCCTGAACCGAGAAGGTTATTGTGTCTTGGTCAGGCGAGGGGACAGACTTCTCTTGAAGGCCGAGCCCTCTCTTGTAGCTGGGAGCGTCAGCGCCCCAGACCTTTGCTATCTCCTCAACCTTTATTCTGTTTCTGGGTATTGAAGCTCCGTATCCAATAATGCCAACCATGGTCTACCTCCCGAACATAGCTTTAAGCTTCCTGAGCCAGCTCTATCAGGACGCCGTGACAGTCCCTGGGATGCAGGAATGCGACTATACGGCCATGCGCCCCCTTCGCTGGCATTTGAGCCAGTCTGAAAGATTGATTTTTCAACTCCTGTACTGTCTCCTCGACGTTGTCTGTCTTGAAGCATAGGTGATGAAGGCCTTCACCTTTGTTTTCCAGAAACTTGTGTACGATGCTCTCCTCCGAGGTCGGACAAATCAGTTCCAACATCACATCGCCAACTTTCAGGAACGCCACCTCCAGGCTTCTTTCAGACAGTTCTTCTCTGTGGTCAACGCGCACTCCAAAAAGTCTGGTGTAAGTTTCAATAGCCTTTTCAATGTTTTCTACAGCAATCCCTATGTGGTCCATCTCTCTTATCATTTTTCTGTTCCGTATGTTCCGAAGACATCCTTTAAGGTCTCGCAGATTTCACCCAGGCTTGCACCCGATTCACACGCTGCCATGACAGAAGTCATGAGATTGACTTCTGCGCGCGCATCGGCTTCTACTTGTTCCAGTGCCTTCTTGACCCTCTCATTGTCTCTTCCAGCCCTGTACTCCTCGAGTTGATGGATTCTCTTTTTGGTGAGTATCTCATCAACGGTAAGAGTATCGATTTTCTCCTCTGTGTCAGACACATAGGTGTTGACACCAACAACTTTCCTCGCGTTCGATTCTATTTCCTTCTGGTACTGGTATGCGCTCTTCTCGATCTCGGTCTTGAAGTAGCCGGTTCGGACGCATTCCAGAGCGCCGCCCAGACCGTCCACTTTCTCAATTTCAGCAGTTATCAATCCCTCAAGCTCGCATGTCAAGCTTTCCAAGAAATATGAACCTGCCAGTGGATCGACCGTATCAGGGATTCCACTTTCGCATGCAATGATTTGCTGCGTTCTCAGCGCTATTGTTGCCGCCCTTTCGCTGGGCAGCGCCAGCGCTTCATCGTATGCGTTGGTGTGGAGCGATTGGCTTCCGCCCAGGACAGAGGCAACAGCTTGAAGAGCCACTCTGGTGATGTTGTTCTCCGGCTGCTGTGCAGTCAATGTGACTCCTGAGGTCTGAGTGTGGAAGCGGAGCATCTGCGATTTTTGACTTCCGGCCTTGAACCTCTCTTTCATTATCCTTGCCCACACCCTTCTAGCCGCCCTGAACTTAGCAATCTCCTCGAAGAAGTACAGGTGTGAGCTGAAGAAGAAGCTCAGTCTGGGTGCAAACTGATCCACATCAATTCCCCTCTCAAGGACCTTCTCCACTACTGCAATAGCGTCAGAGAGAGTGAAAGCAATCTCCTGGACTGCTGTAGCACCAGCCTCTCTCATGTGATATCCGCTAATGGATATGGTGTTCCATCTGGGAATGTTCATGGTGCAGTATTCAATTAGATCGACAGTCAGCCTTATGGACGGTCCCACCGGAAATATGTAGTTGCCCCGGGCTGTGTATTCTTTGAGTATGTCATTCTGCACGGTACCTGAAAGCGCGCTTTCCGGCACTTTCCTCCTTTTAGCTGCCGCCACATACATTGCCAGGATGGCCAAAGCGGTAGCGTTTATGGTCATGGATGTGGAGACCTTAGCCAGGTCTATTGAGTCGAAGAGGCTGTTCATGTCTCTTAGCGTACTAATGGCCACCCCGGTCCTGCCTACCTCCCCTTCGGCAAGTGGATCATCGGAATCAAGCCCCAGTTGTGTGGGCAGGTCGAAGGCGACAGAAAGACCTGTCTGTCCCTGCTTAAGAAGGTACCTGAATCTTTCGTTCGTCTCCTCTGTAGAGCCGAAGCCAGCATACTGGCGCATGGTCCACAGTCTTCCTCTGTACATGTTGGGATAGACACCTCTGGTGAAGGGGTATTTGCCAGGTTTTCCCAGTTTCTCCTCTGCCGAAAGATGCGCCGTCGACTCAGGGTCGTACACTTCGTTGATCTCAATACCTGAGGTTGTTCTGACGCTTGCCTCAGGTTTGGATGGTGACAAGCTTCTCTCCTTTTTCTACTGGTGACCCTTTCTTGGCGTGCACCTCTGCCACTATGCCGGCATGTGGAGCTTTCACCTCGTTCTGCATCTTCATTGCTTCCATTACCAGGAGGCCGTCATCCTTCTTGACCGACTGGCCTGGTTTGACTTCCAGCGCCACGACCAACCCGGGCATTGCCGCCCTAACTTCGATTCTTGTCTTTCTCTCTTTCTTAACCCTTAACTTTAGCTGTTCGGATATCTGTACGTGGTGTGCCTCCCCATTAACGTAGATGAGGAGGTCGTTCTCGCCTTTTTCTATGACAACTTCGTACTGTTTCCCCTCGACTATCATTGAGTAGAGGGATGATCCGGGGGATGACCTGAAGTCAAGAGTACGTTTTTTGCCGTCGATCAGGATGGCAAAGAATTCCTTGTCACGATCGACAAAGATGGGAAAGCTCTTATTGTCCACAATAGCAATGTATTTCATGGCGCGTTATGACCTGGACATGCCTCCCATTGCTTCGATTCTACCCTGGATTTTCCAGGGGTTCTCTCTACCGGGCCTGCCTTCCAGGATTCTCTCTTCCTTTTTCTCTTCGTTAGAGAGTGTGAATGCCGCGCCAGCCATGGCAGCCAGCTCTGCAAGCCTCTCTGAAGTGGGACGCACTTTTGTCTCCTCTATGAAAGCTGTGTCTATTGCTCCCTGTACAAACCTTGGATCATGGATAGCTCTACTGTGAAAGGATATGGTGTTGCGTATGCCAGTTATCCAGTATTCAGATAAGGCTCTACCCATTCTGGCTATCGCCTCTTCCCTGTCTCTTCCCCAGGTCACAAGTTTCGCTATCAATGGGTCGTAGTAAACCGGCACCTGATAACCAGAATATACTCCACTCTCTATTCTTACTCCCGGTCCTGCCGGTTCCCTGAGTGTTTCAATCTTCCCGCACGAGGGTAGGAAGTCATTGTCAGGGTCCTCAGCGTATATCCTGCATTCTATGCTGCTCCCCAGATGTTGAACATCTTTGGAGTCGAAGGTTATCGGTTCGCCCGCGGCAATTCCAATTTGGAGCTTGACTAGATCCAGGCCTGTGACCATTTCTGTCACCGGATGTTCAACTTGGAGGCGTGTATTCATCTCCAGGAAGTAGTAAGTGCTGTCTCCCATGAACATGAATTCCACTGTTCCCGCGTTTGTGTATCCGACAGCCTCTGCAGCTTTGCACGCGGCCTCTCCCATCTCCTGGCGCAGGCTCTCGTCAATTGCGGTTGAAGGTGACTCCTCTATGAGCTTCTGGTGCCTCCTCTGTATGGAGCACTCCCTTTCTCCCAGGTGGACAACGTGTCCTTTGTGGTCACCGAGTATCTGGAATTCTATGTGCCTTGGTCTCTCTAGAAATTTTTCCAGGTAGATGGTGCTGTCCCCGAAGGCTGAGCCTGCCTCCTGGGCCGCAATCTCAAGGAGCTCTCTCATCTCCTTTTCGTTCCTCACAAGCCTCATCCCTTTTCCTCCGCCTCCCAGGGCTGCCTTCAGAATGACTGGATAGCCAAGCTTGCCTGCCTCAGACAGTGCTTCTTTAACACCCGACACAGGGTTTTCTGTACCCGGTACCACCGGGATTCCCCTTGAAGCGACAGTTCTCTTGGCGGAAATCTTGTCGCCCATCGCCTTCATCGCACTCGCGCCAGGGCCTACGAATATAAGCCCTTCCTTTTCACAGGCCTCAGGTAGTTTTGGGTTCTCCGCAAGGAAACCGTATCCGGGATGGATTGCCTCAGCACCAGAGGCTTTTGCCACGCCAATTATCTTTTGTATGGAGAGGTAGGACTCGGTGGATGGGGGAGGGCCAATAAGGTATGCTTCGTCTGCGTGGAAAACATGAGGGGCTGTTCTATCCGCTTCAGAGTAGACTGCAACGGTTGAGATTCCCATCTCTTTTGCTGCTCGCATTACTCTAATCGCGATTTCTCCGCGGTTCGCTATGAGGATCTTATTAAACATGCCTCTCAAAGGGGGATAGAGCCGTGCTTCTTGGGTGGATTCTTCTGCCTCTTATTCTCAAGCATCTTCAAGGCCTTGACCAACTTTCTTCTGGTCTGGGCAGGCTCTATCACCTCATCTATGTAACCAAGCGCGGCGGCATAGTAAGGGTTGGCAAATCTTTCTCTGTACTCTCTAACCAGTTTCTCTTTCAGCTTTTTCGGGTCTTTTGCTTCCTTCAGTTCTTTCCTGTATATTATGTTGACCGCCCCATCAGGGCCCATGACCGCGATTTCGGCGGTGGGCCAGGCTAAGTTGATATCCCCTCTCACCTGTTTGCTGGAGAGGACGCAGTATGCACCCCCGTATGATTTTCTGGTAATCACGGTGATTTTGGGAACAGTGGCTTCACAATACGCATAAAGGAGTTTTGCACCGTGTCTGATTATTCCCCCGTGTTCCTGCGCGGTGCCCGGGAGGAAGCCCGGCACATCCTCAAATGTCAAAATGGGGATGTTGAAACTGTCACAGAATCTGACAAAGCGGGCGCCCTTAACCGAACAGTCTATGTCCAGAACGCCGGCCAACACGGCAGGCTGCTGTGCCACTAAACCTATGGGTCTGCCGTCCAACCTGGCAAAGCCCACGATAATGTTCTGGGCAAAATGTTCATGGACCTCAAGGAAGTCACCATTATCAACCACTTTCTCGATTACCTTCTTCATATCGTAAGGCTTGTCAGAACTCTCAGGAATCATGTGATTGAGTTCCTCGTCTTCTCTGTCCGGATCGTCTGTGGGTGCTGACCGTGGTGGGTCTTCCATGTTGTTGAGAGGAAGGTAGGTGAAGAGCTTCCTCATTTGAAGAAGGCAAGATTCATCATCGTCAGCAACGAAGTGTGCAATTCCACTCTTCTCCGCATGTATGTCTGCCCCTCCAAGTTGATCGAAAGTCACATCTTCATGGGTGACTGCTCTGACCACATCTGGGCCAGTTATGAACATGTAGCTGGTTCCCCTCACCATGAAGATGAAATCTGTCATGACTGGGGAGTAGACGGCACCTCCGGCACAAGGCCCCATGACTGCAGAGATTTGAGGAACAACCCCGGACATCATCACATTTCTCAAGAAGATCTCTGCGTACCCTCCCAGCGAGCCGACCCCTTCCTGTATACGGGCACCTCCAGAGTCGTTCAGGCCGATTACGGGGACCCCCACTTCCGCTGCCAGGTCCAGTATCTTTATGATCTTGTCCGCGTGGGCAAGGGAGAGCGTTCCCCCGAACGTGGTGAAGTCCTGTGAAAAGACGAAGCACTGTCTTCCTTCAATGGTTCCGTAGCCGGTTACTACGCCATCTCCGGGTATTTTCCTCTTCTCGAGGCCGAAGTCGTGGATGCGGTGCGTGACGAAGGCGTCCATCTCGCTGAAGCTGCGCTCATCCAGAAGTATGGCAATCCTCTCCCGTGCCGTCAACTTCCCGGCCTTGTGCTGCTTTTCAATCCTTTCTTTTCCCCCCAGCAGGAGGGACTGTTCCTTCAGTTGTCTCAGCCTTCTTATGGGTTCGGTATCCACGGCATCACCCCGCCTTGCTGCGAAGTTCTCTTATCATGTTTGTGGCTATGACCAATCTTTGAACCTGATTTGTGCCTTCATATATCTGTGTAATCTTCGCATCTCTCATCATCTTTTCAACAGGATAGTCTCGCATGTAGCCATAACCTCCCATGATCTGGACCGCGTCTATTGTCACCTTCACTGCAGTATCAGACGCGAACAGTTTGGACATGGCAGACTCTTTTGAAAAGAACTTGGGTTTGGAATCCATGAACCTGGCAACAGAATATACAAGGCTTCTTGCCGACTCAACCTGCGTGGCCATGTCTGCGAGAATGAAGTTGACAGCCTGGAAGTTGATTATTGCCTGACCGAATTGCTCTCTCTGAGATGCGTATTCAGCCGCGGCGTCGACTGCTGCTTGGGCAATGCCTAAAGCTATGGCTCCTATCTCTGTGCGCGAATTGTCAAGAGTCTTCATGGCTATTATGAAGCCCTGGCCTTCAGAACCGAGCAGGTTCTCTTTGGGGATCTTACAATCCTCAAATATGAGTTCTGCAGTACAGGAAGATCTGATCCCCATCTTTTGTTCTTTCTTGCCGAAGCTGAATCCTGGAGTTCCCTTTTCAAGAAGAAATGCGCTCATCCCTCTTGTTCCCCTATCCTTGTTGGTGATAGCTATCACAGTATAGAGCTCGGCTTCTGGTGCGTTTGTTATGAAACACTTCTTCCCATTCAGGATGTAGTGGTCGCCATCCTTTCTTGCGTTTGTACTCAAAGCTGACACATCAGATCCGGCATCTGGCTCGGTGAGAGAGAATGCCGTGATCAGATTCCCCTCTGCAACTCTTGTGAGGTATTTTCCCTTCTGCTCTTCATTGCCCCCTACTATCAAGGGGATTGAACCGAGACCCACCACGCCAAACGTGGTGGCCACACCAGCGCACCCTCTGGCCAGCTCCTCAACCGCCAGGCAGACCCCGAGAACTCCAGTTTCGAGGCCGCCGTATTTGGGCGGAACTAATACTCTGAAAAGGTCGACCTTGGCCATCTCTTTCAGTATCTCGTGAGGGAAGATCTCCTTCTCATCAAGTTCTGCTCTCACCGGTACTATCTTTTCCTCAGCAATCCTCCTGGCAAGGTCCCTTATCATTTTGTGTTCATCACTCAAGAAGTAATCCATCTGCTTCTCCTTCAGTGCTTTCGTTTCTTTTTGAAATAGGATTCTATGTATTCCACTATCTCGCTGGTGTTGGTCCCGGGGCCGAAAAGGCGGCCGATACCCATGGCCTTCAGTTTTTCTGCATCCTGTTCTGGTATGATACCTCCTCCAATCAAGAGGATGCTGTCTGCTCCTCGCTCCTTGAGAAGGTCCAGCACTTTTGGAAAGAGGGTCATGTGGGCACCTGAGAGGATCGATAGGCCGATCGCGTCTACATCCTCCTGTATGGCTGCCTCCACTATCATCTCGGGAGTCTGATGGAGACCTGTGTATATCACCTCCATACCAGCATCTATGAGCGCTCTGGCAACCACTTTTGCACCCCTGTCATGGCCATCCAGACCTGGTTTTGCGATGAGTATTCTGATCTTTTCCATGCTCGGTTCCGCCTTTGCAGATTGCTCTTCTGGACTGAGGCTCTCTCAGAAGAAACCCATCTGGTACGCTAGATTACCGGTTTCTCCCTGTATTCTCCGAACACCTCTTTCATTGCATTCACTATCTCGCCTTCAGTACAATATGCTCTGACCGCATCCAGAATTTTCGGGAGAAGGTTGTCTTTACCCTGAGCAGCCTTCCTTACTGCTTCAAGACATGCGGCTGCCTTTCCGTTGTCTCTCGTTTTTCTGTTCTTTTGCAGCTTTTTCTTCTGTTTTTTTTCGATCTCAGGGTCTATCTTCAGAACTGGAATCTCAACCCTCTCGTCAGGGTCTGTGAACTGGTTTACACCTACAACGATCTTTCTCTTCCCCTCGAGTCTTTTCTGGTACCTGTAAGCCGCATCGGCGATCTCCTTTTGAGGGAATCCCTCTTCGATCGCCTTAATCATCCCACCCAGGTCGTCTATCCTCTTGAAGTACTCTTCGGCCTGTCTTTCCAGCTCATCGGTTAGAGCCTCCACATAGTAAGAGCCCCCCAGAGGGTCGATTGAGTTGGTCACGCCCGATTCGTGAGCGATAATCTGCTGAGTTCTCAGGGCAATCTTGGCAGCTCTTGCTGTGGGGAGAGCAAGCGCTTCGTCCATCGAGTTCGTATGGAGAGACTGGGTGCCTCCAAGAACACCGGCTAAAGCTTCAATTGTCGTTCTTATTATGTTGTTCTCGGGTTGCTGGGCAGTCAGACTGCAGCCAGCAGTCTGCGTATGAAACCTGAGCAGGCGCGATTCTCGCTTCTTCGCCTTGTACTTCTCCTTCATTCTTCCTGCCCAGATTCTTCTTGCGGCCCTGTACTTCGCGGCCTCCTCAAAGAGGTCAATGTGTGCATTGAAGAAGAATGAGAGCCGGGGCGCAAAATCGTCTACATCCAGCCCTGCTTCTATTCCTGCCTCCACATAAGCGAACCCATCTGCCAGAGTAAAGGCAAGTTCCTGTGCTGCTGTTGATCCTGCCTCTCTTATGTGGTAGCCGCTTATGGATATCGTGTTCCATTTCGGAACGTGGTCTTTGCAGAAAGCGAGAGTGTCAGTGATTATGCGCATGGAGGGTTCAGGAGGGAATATCCAGGACTTCTGGGCTATGTACTCCTTCAGAATATCGTTCTGGATGGTGCCGGTCAGCTTATGAGAGGGCACCCCCTGCTTTTCACCCACCGCAACGTACAATGCCAGGAGGATGGCAGCAGGGCCGTTTATCGTCATAGATGTGGAAATCTTATCGAGCGGGATTCCATCAAATAGAGTCTCCATATCGCGCAAGGTGTCTATTGTCACTCCACAGACACCGACTTCCCCTTCTGATAGCGGGTCATCGGAGTCCCTTCCATAAAGCGTGGGAAAATCGAAGGCGACCGAAAGACCTGTCTGCCCGCGCTCCAGGAGGAAGTGGTACCTCTGGTTGGTATCCTCTGCCGAACCAAATCCGCTGAAAAGGCGCATGGTCCACAGCCTTCCCCTGTACATGCTGGGATGGATTCCTCTCGTATACGGATATTCGCCAGGAAACCCGAGCTTTTGGGCGTACGCGTCCTGGGAAAAAGGTAAATAGAGGATGTCCACGGGCTGTCCAGAGACGGTTGTGAAATCCTCATCTCTGGTTGACTTCTTGTCTGCCTTCTCTTTCCACTCCCCGAATTTATCCTTCATGTTCATCGTCCGGTGTCCAGTTTTTTCATGATTTCTTCAACGGCCTGGGTTGGAGTAATTGTTGTAGAATAGACCCGCTCGACCAGAGAGGAGAGCTCCTGCTCAAGACTATTCCTCACTGGCTTCCACGTCCTCTCCTTGACAGCATTGACTATCTTGTATTCTATCCTTTCTTTTCTTTTTCTTTCAGCGAGTCCTTGCTGGACCAGATACGCCATGTGCTCAGAAACGACACGCACAAGTTCCTCGATTCCAACCCCTTCTGTCGCAATGGTCCTGATAACCGGAGGGTGCCAGCCGTCAGAGCTCTTCAGTTCCAGCACCTCCTTCAATATGGAGATAGCTTTCTCTGAGCCTTCTCTGTCAGACTTGTTGACGCAGAATATGTCTCCGATCTCCATCAGGCCGGCTTTCATCGCCTGAACCGAATCGCCTGACTCCGGGACAAGCACCACAACAGTTGTATCTGCTGTGTGCACAATTTCAAGCTCAGTCTGTCCCACACCGGCCGTTTCTATGAGAATCACGTCTTTTCCGAAGGCGTCCATAATGTCGCATATGTCTTCTGCTGCCCTGGGCAGTCCACCGTGACCGCCCCTCGTGGCAAGGCTTCTAATGAAAACGGCTTCGTCAACTGCAATGTCACCCATCCTGATTCTGTCTCCGAGAAAAGCTCCACCGGTGAAAGGGCTGGATGGATCAACTGCAAGAATGCCAATCTTTTTGTTCTCTTTTCTCAAGAGCAGGACAATCTGGTCCACTATTGTCGATTTCCCCGCCCCGGGAGGACCCGTAATACCAAGCCTGTGTGCAGTCCCGACCCGGCCATAGAGGGAGTCGAGTATTTTGCGGCCTTCCGGCAAGTCGTCCTCAACCAGGCTGATTACTCTCGCAGCCGCAAGCGTGTCCCCTGATAGAAACCTTTCAATCATTTCACTAATACTCGATTCCTTCACGTGCTTGAGTACCCTTCCGGTAGTGGTGCTTTATTTCCTTTATGTCACTTACCATGTCTGCCAGATCTATCAGTTTCTGATGTGCATATCGTCCGGTCAGTACGATTTCGACGCCGTTAGGTCTTGCTCTTATGATTCGGACCAGCTCCTCCAGAGGTACGAGATCATACTCTACCGCGACGTTCACCTCATCAAGAATGACCATGTCATATTTGTCGGACGAGATTGCATGTTTCGCAAGTTCTAAGCCCTTTCTGGCGAGCATCTTATCCTCTTCAGACGGGTTATCTTTATCGACAAATGTTGCCAGGCCGGACTGAACTATCTTTAGGCCTGGGACTTTCACTTTCAATTCCCCGTAGTTTGTGTCTCCCTTCATGAACTGGATCATGTACACCTTGAATCCGTGACCAATCATCCGCAAAGCACAGCCAAGTGCAGCCGTGGTCTTGCCCTTCCCATCACCAGTATATAGTTGTACAGTACCAGTTCTTTCAGTCATGGCCTTGCCCCAGAATGAATCATTATACGTACACAAATCACCTCAGTCAATCGTTTTTATCCCCCCGCATCCGGTACCAGGTTTTACATTTTTACATTTCCAGACGGATGGTGAGAAATTGCTGCTACATCTTGTTTTTCTGGGCCACACAACCGCCAAAAACTCAATAGCTTACGTAAGAGCGAGCTTCTCGGCTGGCAAGAGAGCCAAAATGTAAAAATGTAAAACCTGGTACGAAGCAGTTTGGTTTCGAGGTGCGAGCAGGCTGTGGGTGGAATTTCGTAATTTCGAAGGTGCGGACTCTCTCTTCATCGCCACTCCCCGTTCAATCTCTCCTCTCACACCCCTCCCC
>SOJN01000008.1 GCA_004376575.1 candidate division TA06 bacterium
GTGCTACAGGGAGTCTTTGGAGATTTGGGAAAAGATCGGCAACAAAAAGGGGATGGCGTCAGGTCTCATGGAAATGGGCACCTTCTACCAGCAGCTCTACGACATTGAAAAAGCCACGGAATATCACGAACAGTCTCTCGGCCTGATGGAGGAAATGGGGATGAAGGCTGAAAAGACAGCTGTTTTTGCGAGGATTGGGAGTGATTGCCATCTGGCAGGGGACGATAAGATGGCACTCCGATATCTGAATGATGCCCTGGAGATCGTTGAAGAATTGGGGATAAGAGAGCCTGAACCCGGAGTCTTGGGCGCTCTGAGCGAGGTCTGGCTATCAAGAGGGGATTCTACAAAAGCGGATGAGTTTTGTGAGCGATTGTTGAGAATGGCAGAAAAAGAAGGGCTGAAGAAATACCTTGCTGTAGCGAAAAAATTGAAAGGCGAAATAATCTTAAATGAAGCTGTCAGCTTGAACGAAGCAGAAAGGGAGCTGAAAGAGGCCGGGAAGATTGCCAAGAAGATTGGCGCGCTGCCTGTGCTTTGGCAGATACATGCCTCCCTTGGCAAGACTTACGAAAAGAAAGGCGACAAGAAGAAAGCCTTTGCGGAGTTCAAAAAGGCAAGAAAGATCGTCGATGACCTCGCCTCCAAAATCGGGGACGAAGATTTGAAAAACACCTTCCTTAACTCCATCCAAATCCAGTCCATTAACCAGTAAACACGAAAATCGAAGATCGACGGAGATCCTGCCTGGGGCGTTTCACGGCCCCCCGTTTCTCGTGAAGCGAGATACACGGGGCCTGCCCGCCCGGCTCGTTTTACGAGCGGTCGTTTCAGGGTCTCCCGAGCCGAGTCGAGGGGAGGGAACCCAAAGGGAGCATCGACGGAGGGTTCGTGGTGCGCGGTCACCGCTCTCAGGACTTGCCGCCGGGTCTTGTCCACCGTTCAAGAACTTCATCCACCTTGTCGCGGACAGCACCTCGTGCCACCAGCCGTTCATAACCTTTCATGAGGAGTTCATCATACTCGGTGTACTGATGCCTTATGTGCGCTTGAACTGCAAGGACAATAGCCTCAGCATCGAGGTCTTTTGCAAACTGTGAGCGTCCAACTCGTCCACTGTATTTCTCGCAAGCATGTTCTGCGATTTTGTCTTCTACAGAGGGAGGAGATCCTGGAAACAACTTCCGAATTTGGTTGGCAAATTCCTCAACATATTTTCTGTCTAGGGCCACTCGTTTTATCGCCTCCCGCTGGCGGCGTGCTTCCCGCGTATCGGCGTCGGCCGCGCAATCTTCCATGGCTCTTTGGATGGCTTCAGGCTCTGCCAGAATTCCTTTCCGTTCGTACCTCTTGCGGTCGCGGCTCCACTTGATAACGACAGCCCGGATCTTTGTGTACTTTGTCGAACGCCGGGTGAGGCAGGCATCCCCAGAAGGCAGGTATTCGAGGTGATCCAAATCTGCACATGAAAGACACAGTGGCTTGTCGTTTTCCACTCTGAGAAAACTACCGCTCAAGAGTTCCTCACTACACTCAGAACACTCGGAATCGCGCTTAACGATGAATACTATTATGTCATCAGTACTATAACGCATGGAACCTTCTCGCTTTTTCTACTACTGGATCGTCTCTAGAGGAGATTAGCAAAGTAGCGTCTGTTTTCAAGCGGAATCAATCTCTCCTGTGATTCAATCAGGTCATTCCAGTCATGAAGGGCCTTATTTCAAGAACCACAGTGAAAGCGCCTAAGCCTGTCTACAGACCTGAACCGACAGTGAATAATGTTGAGATTAATGGCTGCACATGGTATAAGATTAAGGTTGGTTGGGTCCAGGCAGAGGGTACCGAAAAAAGCTGGCGCGGGAGCTGCAAATATGGAAGAGAAACATCCAACTATTCCAGAGTGGAAGGAGTTATACGATGCTGCATGGAGATTCAAACAGGCAGAGCCGTGGAGCTCAATGTGGGATACTGACTTGTTTGGGGTCAAAGACCCTGTGACGGAGAAGATCGGTTATTGCTGTGTAATGGGGAAGGCAGGTGTACATTTCGGGTTGGCCGTCTATTTGGGTAGAGAGGGTTTAGAAGGATATCTGAAAGCCCAATCGGGAGAGATCTCTCCGTCCTCTCATGATTTCCTTTATCTTCAGAAATGCTTGATGGCATCATTTGAAGATAGAAGCCTCTTGGAAAAAGCGGATATCAGTGTAGTCAAGGAACTTGGCCTGAAATTCAGGGGTCACAATGCCTGGCCGTTGTTCAGGAGCTATCGACCAGGTTATTTTCCGTGGTATCTGACAGCTGAAGAGGGGAGGTATCTGACCTTGTGTCTAGCCCAGGTAGTCGGTGTGTCCGTTCGTTTTAGAGACGATCCTAAGATACTCATTCCCCCGGACAAGAATAGCTACCTGGTGCGGGTTCCAATAAAGAGCAGGAGCGGTTTGTCATGGAAAGACGAATGGTTAACCCCTCAGCCCCTAAAAAAACCCCGGATCATTGTGAAACCTATTGATGAGGAAAAACTGGAAGAAATCAAAGCAATGTCCATTCGATCACAAGGGGTTTGGGAAGCCGATTTCTTCTATTTTCCTCAGCCTGTAGCAGAAAGAGACGATCAAAGACCTTGCTTTCCTTATGTATCCTTGTGCGCAGATCGCGAATCAGGCCTGGTTCTGAACAGTTATTTAGTGGACCCGGCAAAGTTTATTTCGGAATTCCCGAAGCGATTTCTGGAATTCGCAGCAAGCAGGAAGTCTCTGCCTGAAGAGATATTGGTCAAGAACGAGGAGACCCTCAGGCTCCTGAGACCTATAGCCAACAAGCTCGGCTTCAGAGTGAGGAAGGTTAGGAAGCTGAAGGCATTGGAAGATGCCCAGGCAAGCATGTTTGAGATGTTAGCTGGCGGCAATCTGGATACATGATATGGCTCTTCTGTAGAGACATGCGCAAGCATTCTGTCGGTTGCTGTTCTATCTAGAAGGATCATGAGAGAAGTAAAGATCATTCCCGCCTCAGAAAAGTTTGACCTGTTAGCCTCCACCTACGACGATACGCAGACCGGATACTACGAGCAATGGGATGGTCCGGATCTCATGAATATGCTGGGCAACGTCGCTGAGAAATATATCCTTGATATAGGCTGCGGGACAGGGCGTTTTCTTGAAAGACTACAGGACCTGGGTGCGGAGACGCTTGGGATTGATCTATCGGAAAAGATGGCCGAAGAAGCGAGGAAGAAGTCTGTGCTGGCGTTTCAGGCAGACATAGTCAGGTTCGAGTGGAGCGAACCATTTGATATCGTTCTTTCTGTTCTGACATTCAACTATATCGAGTACAAGGCGGCTGCGATTGCTGTGGTTCGTTCGGTGTTAAAGCCTAACGGGCTTTTCATTATCTCATCAGATCTGCAGACAGAAGATACGGCCGTAGAGCGGGGGAAGGATTTGGTAGCTGCGAAATACTTCCCTTTCTCAAAAGACCAGTATAGCAGACTACTCGGGCACACTGGTTTCGGGGTAGAGGAATCTGTGGACCTCTTCTGGTCTGAAGAATTCAGAGACACACGTGATCCAGAGAGCCCTATCGGATTCATCATAAAGGCAAGAAAGCTCAGAAGACGTTAATCTCCCAAGATCTGCCTTTTCCGTGTCCCGCAACATATTCCACTTTTGCGAAAAACCGAAAAAGAGAGTATGCTGGGCAGCCTTGCTAGAAAGGCCTAGAAAGCAAGAGGATTCACGAGCTGCGCCAGCAGCCGACCCCAGACGTCCATTTCGCTTTTGCGAAAAAGTGAAAAAGGAGGTAGTGGGAGCTGCTGAGGATTTGGGTCCCCCGCTGCAAAAGTGCATGCCTGCCCCCGGTACTCAGCCAGGAACTCCCCGCTAAACCTGCCTGTCATTCTCGAGGAGTCATTCCCTTTGCGAATGACGACGAACAATCTGCTTTTGACAGGGTCCCGTAAATTCGACCTCAAATTTGCAAATCTTCGTGCCTGCCCCTGATGCAGATAAACACGAAAATAGAAAATCGACAGGTGTCAGGTGGAGGATTTTCGCCCCAAAAGGGGTTGAAATACATATGTGAATATGTTATAAGAATACGACAGAAGGGCTTGGGCGCTCTTTGCATAAGGCAAGGAAGCTCCCAAACTGGTACACTAGAGAAAGATAGGCGAAATGTCAGAATGTCAGGCACCGTCCCCAGAGGATCCCTGTGAAAAGGCTGCGCCTGCATTGTAGGAGTCGCATGTGGCAAGATTAACTAACCAGGATCGGATCGAGATAGAAAGCCTGATAGAGAAAAAGCAACGCACACTTGACAAGGTTAGAGACATATTGGGTGTAATTTGTCGAGATAACCGTGACATTCTGCAGAGGGACCCCGAGGCAAGACTCAAGAAAGTGGTGGACATTGAGCGAAAGATAAGACACAAAAAGAAATTCAGTATTGGGAGTGTCGAGAGAGAAGTGAGAGATATCGCTGGTGCGAGAATCACATGTTGCACTCTCGATGAAATACACGAAGCTGAAGATCTGATCAAGAAGCACCCTGATATCGAGGAATGCAAAGTGACGCGGAAGTATGAAGACGGGCCCGACGAGCACGGGTACAGGGGGCATCACCTCGAAGTTGCTGTCCGGGTTTCCTACAAAAACGAAGTAATAAGGGACACCTGCGAGATTCAAATCAGAACGTTGGCTGCTGACCTTTGGGCAGTTTTGTCACGTCGAGATTTCTATAGGTCACCCTCCAAGCCTCCTGCTTTGATACGAGAAGATATGCTAACACTCGGCAAGCAACTGGAAGTTGTTGATGAATTAGCACTGAGCTTAAAGCGAAGGATAAGGGAGGAAGTCAAAAGAGAAGCCAGGGAGAGACCCAAGAAGAAGCTCGCTGAAAAAGATATGCTCACTCCTGATAATGTCGTGAACTTAGTGCGGAAGATGTACAGAAAGCGGATTTCAATCGATGCTGCTTATCAACTAGTCCAATATGTGCTATCTAGTGAGGTAACTTCGTTGAAGCAATACAAGGATCTCATAAGTTCTTCAGAATACAAAAGCATGATAATAGACATATACCGTAAGTACAATCTAAGTCCTCCACTGGAGGATCTGCTCTATGCCCCCATTTTTGCCAAACTGGCAGGGACGCGCGCTACTAAGAAGGTCTTGCGCGAGCAAGCGCAGGCACTCCACACACAGACTGTTTCCCGAGTGGAAAAGGGTGTCGAAATATCGAAAGAAGATCTTGAGAAAGAAATCAAGGTTTCACGTCCAAAGAAGAGGAAGAAGAAAAGATGAAGGTGTTGTTGGTGTGCTATGATTTGAAGGCTCCCCACAGGAACTACGCAGGACTTTATAAGGAACTGGAGAAAGCGTGGGCTTGGTGGCATTATCTGGGATCGTGCTGGTTGATAAGAACAAAGCTTTCTCCGGAACAGTGGTTCAAAAACCTCAGTCCCCACATGGACCAAAATGATTTCATGTTAGTGATTGAGGTGAAGAGGGACTACCACGGTTGGCTGCCGAAAAAGGCGTGGAAATGGATCAACGAGAATCTCCAGTGAAGTTTTCGTAACGCCGCTGCAGCAGGTCCGCGCCGCATCTCGCAGAGATACCTCATGATTTGCGACAAGCTCACCTTTCGAAGGCAGAAATGGAACAGGGTTGTTGACGTAGCGACACTGGTGTGGCTTGGGGTTTTTGTGGCAGGCTTCCTTGTCAAGGGGAGAGCCACGCAGGTGTGTGGCTATGTAAACATAGCACTTCTTGGAGTGTTCGTAGCGGACCTCGGTGTTATCTACAAGACTTCGGAGAACTGGCGTAGGTTCATAAAGCAACATTGGCTTGACATTCTCATGGTGATACCATATTTAAGGGTGTTTCGGATATTCAGGATTTTCAGGCTCGCGAGATTCCTGAGAATCGCTAAGGTCGCGAAGACGAGAAGAGCTTTCAAGGTCGTCAAGGCTGTGAAAGCTGGTAGATCCCTGAAGACTACAAAGCTCGCCAAAGCAGCAACGAAATCCAGACAACTCACCAAGCTCGGCAGAATCAAAAAGGCAATCACAGTCGGCCATGAATCTGGGGATTTGCCGAGGAGCATTAAGGAAAGGATATCGCCGATCAAGCAGCAGGAGGGCTTGTGATTCTCAAAGACAAAATCGCGGCTGTTGAAGCTCAGTTGCAGGGAGCATTGACCGAGCTCCGCGCCACGTATGCACAAACAACTGACAAAGGAGATATCGCTGAAGAGGTGTTCAGGGCATTTCTTCGTAAATACCTGCCAAGGCGGTTGGAGGTTGGGCAGGGCGAGGTGATTGACACCGGTGAGCAGAGGTCAGGACAAACTGATATCGTAATCGTTAGTGAGGACCACCCGCGTACTTTTACCCAGGACCTACCAGGTCTTTTCCTTGTTGAGGGAGTCTGTGGTGCTGGTGAGGCGAAAGTGACCCTGACGAGTGACGGACTGGACAGAGCAATTGATAGTTCATTGTGTTTCAAGAGACTTGAGAGCAAGCCGGGGACGAATACGATCGCATCGACAAATAAATCAGATGTTAATCGGTTCTATAAGTATCCTCCATATTTCTTGATAGCATTTGAAAGCCAGTTGAAACTTGATACGGTCTTGGCGAAAATCGCGAAGTTCGCAAAGTCGAAAGGCTTTCATCCCAATGACGTCAACAAAATATTGGACGCCGTATTCGTCATTGACAGAGGGTGGGCCATCAACTTGGGGGACGGAAAAGGCTCTCTTTACTCTCTGAATTCTGAGGGGAAACGGGGGGGAGGCTGGGTGGCGTTCCATTCCGACGCGGTGCTTTTTGATTTCCTGGGATGGTTATCGGCCGTGATGCCAAGAGTATTACGGTTTGGCCCGATCCTTCCACTATATGGCATTGTACCAGGAGCGTAGTTGTGCCTGCGAGCGAGGAAGCTCTCTCCGATGCCCACTATCGGAGCGTAGCTCGTCGAGCGGGTTTTGTGCAATCTGCCAACTGGAGGCCTGAATGAGGTTTACATGGTGTCATTTCTGAATGAACAGGTTCTGTTTTGGACATTTAGTACGATTGCGCAGGCGTTGGCAGCCCTCATTGCCTTGTCGGCGATGGTGGCGTTCTATGTTTTACGCCGTAGCAGCGCTGCAGTTGCTGCCGTAGGAGAGCAGCTCGTCAGATGGGCTGAATACGGTTACCCGGGACTGATGGCAGAAGAGAAAGGCTTGCTCATCAGCACTACTGAAAGGGGTCTATGGACACTTGCTCAAATACGCACGGCTGTCGACTTTCTGCACCGCAATGTGGCTCTCAGTTATGCAAAGGCAAAATACGAAGGAATGCTACAGCATGTAGACCGAGAGCTTTCACGAATTCTGGTAGTCCAGAAATATATAAGGGTTTGGGTTAGTTGGGGCGCTGCCGCCATTTGTTTGTCGCTACTCTCACTTCCCTTTGTCTCACTCATGGCCAAAACGAAGGTATCGAAGTGGGTCTCTATGGTCTGGATTCTGCTTGTGGTCCTGGTCGCTGTGGCCACAGTTGTCGGTGTTGCAGGGCAGTTTTTGGCATGGATGGGATATGATGGGGAGTCGGGCAAGAAACGAAAACCAAAGAAGAGGACGACTGCGGAAAAGAAGATAGAAGACAGAGAGAGATAAGATGTCAAAAGTCAGGCGCCGTCCCGGACAGTTGGATTTCGCGGACACACATTTGAAAAAAAAGGAGAGGAGGTGTAACATGGCGTTTTCTGACGAGACTGTACGGGAGGCATGGGATAGAGCTGGTGGCAAGTGTGAGTGCACACGGACGACTCACGGACACTCCGGAAGATGCAGCAAGACGCTTTCGTGGGACAATCGCGGTCGGGAAAGTGGCTGGGGAGCATGGGAAACCCATCATAGAACCAGCGTCGAAAGCGGGGGCGACGACAGTCTGTCAAATTGCGAGGTTCTCTGCTGGGACTGTCATAGCCAGACCATTTGATGGCGAATCAGCTGCAT
>SOJN01000009.1 GCA_004376575.1 candidate division TA06 bacterium
AAAACTAACATTTTCACTTAGTAATAAAAGCTATCATTTCGACATAGTAACCACATCTTAATCGAGCCGCTTGACAGATGGTGATTTCTTGAGTAGTATGGTTAAATATAGGAGTATGTTTCGTGCGTATGGCGTCGCTGGTCTCGACTGCATCTGAGTTCAATAGCGGCCTTCAGAACAGATACGGAAAGGTTCCGGATATTATCTGGTAGTGGTTCTCATTGTCTGTTCTTTTGGCATTTTTGGAGTTCACTGGACATTATCTGACATTATTTCCCTAGGCTGGCATAGTAGAATTCGGTGGAATAAAAAAGACTAAGAAACTCGGGGAGGGTAAAAACCTAAAAGCAAAGAAGAGACGCGACATTCGGTTCATTAGTTTGACCAAAATCCCGAAATGGGATTTTCGCCATTTTGGGGACAAATTTCAGTATGGAAGTAGCCGAAATCAAATGATTCAGAAGAGGAGTGTCTCAGCGTGCCAGAAAAACATAGAAACCTGCAGGTTTCCTACCCTCCCAATAGTGCCATGACTACTGCTGAACAGGGAATTCCCCCGGGGTCAATCTCTAGAAAGGAGGAAATCATGTAGAGCAAACAAGAAATCGAGCGATGTTTTTGAAGGCTTTTGCCTTAGAAACTTCTTATGGAGGTGGAGTATGGCAATAAATTGGGACGATATAAGCATAGAGGATATGAAGACACCCGACGCTAACTTTGATGTTGGGATTACAGAAATAGATTGTGCTTCAGGAAAGGTATCATTCGTCGTCAGCTCCGGAGGAGGAACAGGAGGGATGACAATCGGTGAACTGATTCCGTGGGAAGAATTCTCTTCAAGATGCGCAGATATGGAGCTCAAGGTAGATATTGAGCCATTTAAGGGAGAAGATTGCGATACGGCATTCCAGCTTCTGTTGACCGCTGAAATAGCAAAGGCGCCAGATGAGGTGAGAAGGAACGTAGATGCTGATAACCCCATGGACATTTTGAAGGAAGACGGAAGCCCATCATGGAAAAAATTCTGCTTCGCAATGGCTGTACGTGGTATGAATCCTAAGCTGGTCCCATTCGTTGAGGGGAGCTTCGACAAATCGTTTGACCTTTTGTTGAAGTCAGAAATTGCTCGTTTTACCAAAGAGAAAAGAAGCGGACGAAAGCAGAACTGAAGAGAAGCCAAAGCGAATGGTTCTTTTCTACCCTATAGGTCTTGCAGCTCGATAAGGAATAGCAATCTCGCCGCTCAGGGGAGATTCCTGCTCCTAACTGCTTCTAGCCCCTGCCAGCTGGCGTTGCGTTATTGGTTTCCGCAAGCCCCCGGTGACACGCAAAAAAGTGCCGTCATTGTAACTTAGAGCTGTAAGCTACAATATCGCTGTACACCATACGAAAAGGCAAGCTGTCAGTCATCAGCTAACATACAAACAGGCTGTATGCTATACGCTGTATGACAATGAAAAGTATCTCTCAAAAGCTTGTGTATATGGATTAGGGTTTTCTGTGGCGACGACCCAGTCATTGTCACCCAGGTCTGTATCGAGCCAAAAACTCAAGATATGCTGATGAAGACAAAGCCGGTGCCCGCCTAGGCATGGTTGCCTCCGGACCATAGCTCGAAACTCTTGAGTTCCTCTAATTCTATCTCAGCTGAAATGACTCGGGCCAGAGTTGCCAGAAACTCTGGGTTCTCATGCCCATCTGTCGTGGCTCTCTTCACATTCTCCCTGAGGCTCCAACCAGGAGACCTAGCTCCACAGGTTGTCAGTTCTTTGACACGATCTAGTGCCAGTCTTCGCTCATGCGGGTCTGTATCATGCGCATACTGGTAGAAGAAGCATTCAAGCAACAGTACACCATCGACAGCTGTTCCCAGTGCTCGATAGAGCATGCTCATTCCTTCTTCATGTCTACCTCTAGCCAGCAAAAAACCAGCATAATTGGCCAGATTCAAGGCATTATTGGGGTCAGCCTTGATCCCCTCTTTGAAAAGTTCCTCCGCCTCCTTGTGTTTGTTGCGAACATTCGCCAGAAAGTGGGCATAGATACCAATAGTGTTCCCGTTGTCGGGATCGAGCTCAAATGCCTTCTCCAAGTATTGCTGAGCGCCATCATGGTTTGCACGAATGTTCGTGAGAAAAACGGCATAGTTTCCCAGATTACCAGGGTCATGCGGATCAAGCTCAACTGCCCTTTCGAAATACTCCTCGGCCCTGTCATAGTCCATGCGAATGTTCATGAGCAAAATAGCATAGCCACCGTGACTGCGAGGGTTATCCGGATCTTTCTTGAATACCGCCTCGAAATACTTCTCGGCCAACCTATAGTTCCTACGGGCGCTCATAAGGAAAATGGCATAGTGACCGAGATTGGCAATATTGTCTGGCTCGATCAGGGTGCCTTTCTTGAAATACTTCTCCGCTTTATCAAAGTTCCTTCGGACATTCCAGAGAAAAACGGCGTAGTTGCACATGCTGTCCACATTCGATGGGTCTAGGTCAAGAGCTTCATTGAAGTAGTCCTCTGCCTTATCGTATCGCTTCCGAGCATACACCAGAAAGCCTGCGTAGTTGCGCAGGGTGTCAATATTCCTAGGATCAAGTTCAATTGCTTTCTTAAAATATCTCTCGGCTGTATCGTAGTCCTTGTAGACCTTAGTTAGGAGAACTGCGTAGTTGCTGAGCGTATAGGCATGCGTCGGGTCAAGCTCAATTGCATTCCTGTACATCTGTTCCGCAGCATCGAAATCTTTGGCCACCTTCTGCAGAAAAACTGCATAGTTGGCAAGATTCGCTGCGTTGTCTGGCTGCACCTCAACGGCCTTTTTGAAATACAGTTCTGCTTGCTTGGGCTTTCTGAGCTTCTCCGCCAAGAATACAGCATAACTGCCCAAGAGATAGATGTTTTCAGGAAATCTCCTGAGCGCTTTTTGATATGTTTTGTCGGCTTGCTCAACGTCCGTTTTGCTCAAGGCTTCTGCCCTAAACAGGAGCGATAGCCATGGCTGAAAGGATCCAGCCACGTTGTGTACCGCTCGCCTGAGCGCTCGCTTCTCTGTCGTCTCAGGCTTGGCCTCCACTTCGGTGCTCAATCTCTTGAAGGTCCCAATATATGTGTCATGCAGGCTCCTAAATCGCCCCCATTCTGGATGTTCCAGTCCAAACTCATTGAATATCAGAAGCATAAGCTCATCGAAATCCTTATGCCTAACCCACTTCGCTTCTCTTTTTCTCAGCCAAGTTCCCATATCATTATCGGGCACTCTCTCGCCTATCCAGTAAAGACCCCAGGGCAGCGCATCTCCTGGCAGGCTGTCGAGTATGTTTACTATGCTTCTGTCATTTCCACCGTAACCAACGAAGACCAAGCCCATTTCCGAAAGCAAATTCTTGAGTGTACGCTTTGTTCCCTCATCCAGTTCCATTGTTTCGAGCTCTGTGTTTCGAGGGGCAAGTCTGGCATCGCCGTGCAACTTTATTACAAGGGGCCGGCTCCGACTGACCGTGGCAAAACCGACCAATGACTCGTGATAAATTACGAGGGGTTTTTTGTTGGTGTAGAGATATAGGGCATCAGCTAGCAGGTCATCGAAATTGGTGGTGAGAGCAACATTACAGTGCCTACCATAGATCTTACTGCACATAACTTGCGCCAAGACAGCATATCCAAAGCCAGGGTCTATCCCGTCAGTTAGTCGTTCTATCTCTATTTGCCTTTCCTGAGGGCTTGAAAACATGGCTTCTACCACTTCTCCATACAGCAAAGCAGGCCTGTCCTTTTGATATTGGGGAAAAGCCTTTCTGACCCACTGGTCAGTGTCGTTCTGGCTTCCGGTCTTCACTTCCTTCAGTCGGGGCAGCCAGTTCCTTACAAGTGTTCCAGCAGCGGGAATACCCGAAGATACTGAGCATCCGGAACCCAGAAAGAACGCGAACCGACAGTCAATCCTGTTCATCGCGTTCTTGAAGCGCCGTGTAAACTCTCGAACTCCCATGGAGTACACTTCAGACCTCCAAGAAAAACAACGGTGCCCGACCCCAGGAAACCTTGTTAAATGCTTGCATTTGAGGCTGCTATGAACACTCTTGAATCCCGGACACAAGAGCTTATGAGTCTCAAGAAGTCAGAGCAACCGTATTCCTCTGGCAATTGGCCCAATGGTGGATCCTTGCCGAATCTAGACCCGCGTATTCAACAACCGTAGGCATTGATGAATAGAGACTCCGCAAATGTTGGGCATATGTCTGGTGCCCTTCCCACTTTATTCCTCCAGAATGAGAAGGCAGGATTTCATGTGTATTCCAATTTGAGTTGCTTAGGCTGCTCATCCGTCTTTAACTTCTTATCTAGCTTCTTGTTTACCATATCCGAAATGTTCATAGGAGCCTTCCTTTTCCGAAAACCTTCTCTGAGAGTCTCAAAATACAGGAGATGCCAATTATCATTCTTGAATCTCTCCGCAAACATGGGCGACCTAAGCTTTCTCAGCAGTTGCTGCTCCCTTTGATGCGGTATGACCAAGAACTTGGGAACAGGTCGGTCAATATTTGACCCCCTATTCAGGGCTTCTGTCATCATAGTTGTTGCTTCCACCTCGAAGGACTTACTTATTGTGTTGTCCTTTATCCACAGCAGGTCGATATTGGCAACTACACTATGGTTATGTGCATTTGTAATATTCCGGGTGTCCTTTAAATCCACATACTGTTTCAGCTTGTTCGGTTTGCCGGGTGGCACTGTGATTTTGTGTTGGTGTTCGGGCTTGCCTATCCAAATCACATAACCCAGTTTTCTCCCAGTCTCTGCCAGAATCGCAAGAATTTCTGTATGTGCCCTTACAATCTCTTTTTGGCCAGCATCCTGCCTCATTAACCAGTACCCCCTTGTCGTGGGCCTCGCATAGGCCTGGAGAGCACCCTTGATGCTTATGCTGTCTGATGTGAGGGCGTTTGGGAATTCCGTGCTTACAGCATCCCAAACTTCAGTGAAAGTAATCCTCCCCTTTTGCTGGACTTTTCGCAAAACAGTCTGCTCTATCCGCTCAGAAAGTGGAACCGTCTTAAGATGAGGAATACCTGCAGGATTTCTCAACCACCAGAGTTGTCCCTTCGTTTTCCGGAGTTCCACGGGAACCAGCACAAACTCACTGCCTATGTGCGCCTTCAAAACACTCTTGACATCAAGCCCGGATTTTAGCTCCGAGAAATAACCATGCCTCGCTAACTGCGGGTCAATTGCATTGATTATGATAGTATATGGAGTCTCTTCCCCTCGTTCAGCCAAGACTTTGATTGTGGTTTCAACTACGATTTTCTCGAACCGCTTTTCATCAATTTCTTCCGGAGGAAGTGGCTTCTCACCCGCGGACCCCTTATAGAATCTGAAGTAAAAATCGCCTTGTGCAGACCCAAAGGGTTGTAGCAAAGATTTAGCTGAAGGCCTTGCTAGCTCCTGATGATGGATTTTTTGGTATTCAAAACCAGCAAAGACAGCAGCATAAATCGTTGCGTTTCTTACCTTAAAGGTTGGATTATGAAAAGTAACCGTCGCATAGCTGTCAGGCTTTAGCAGGGTGTACATCTCATCGAAACTTCTGGAAAGCAGGCTATGATAAACATCAAAACTCTTGCCTTGTCTTTGATTCTCCACTACTTCGTCTGATACCATTTTCTCCAAATATCCCTTATCCTTTCTCAACCAAGAGGCCCAGAGATAAGCCAATTCACCGAACTGGAGAGAGCCCCCATACGGAGGATCTGTGAATATGTAATCAATGCAGCTGTCCCCTCCAGGTTCTTTGGATATCTTCCCCATTAAATCAAAACACGAACCTGTATATATAAAGACATCAGCCTCACCTTTGAGCACTTCGTGGTAGCTGCGCGCAAAACGCACAGGCTTGAAATATCTATTCGATTCTTCCTTCGCCTTTATCAGCCCTTGGTGGCCTAGAATCGAACTTTGGAATCTCAGCCACACATTCTGCTCCATATTCGGCCCTGAAGGATACCAATAACTATGCTGTGTCCAAGCCGAACTGAACGGCGTAAAATGACCGGCTTCAGAAATCGGACACATTCGAGTGCACAAATGCACCATAGAAGTGAACGCGATCCTCAGGAAATCCCTCAACTCTCTACTTGTCTCCTGTTCGATTGCGTCGATAAGCCACGCGAGAGCCTGGAGATTGCGTTTTGTGAAAAGTTGGTCAATAGACTCATATTTTTGCTTTTCCTTGAATGGCTGTCCACCTGGATAATAGAGTCTTTGCTTCGGGTACCATTCCTGGATCTTTGCTTTCTTCATTTTCCTGAGCATCAGTCTGTCAGAACTATCTGGCGTGCAATTCTTCGCTTGCCTGTCGCCACAGAAAGGGCACTTCGCATAACGAATTTCCTTGCACTCACTGCCTTCCCAGATTGCACAATTCAGGGGTATTTCTTTCCCACACCTACGACACTTGGTCTGGTAGAGAGAAAGGATTTTGTCTTTGACTTTGTCTTCTACTCTCTCATATGCCTTACGTAGCCGAATCAAGGAGATGGGTTTTACGGTCAATCGAATAATCTCGGTTGCGATGGGGAGGATGTCACAGACTATCGCCTTTCTATTGTTTTTGAGTGCCTCGAGAGCAGTTACCCCACTCCCTGCAAATGGGTCGAATACAATCCCGCCTTCTGGGCAGTATGCCTTTATGTACTCCGCGATCACGTTCCACGTCTTACGAGACCAGAATTTGTGCCAGTTATACATAGGAGTATGGGCCTCAGGAGGTATCTGTCGATTTATGTGAGCAAGGTTTGAATTTGCCGCATTTGAGGCCTTACCGTTGCTGACTTTCATTCGCTCCAATTTCCGTTCATTAGTCCTTTATCCTTTCTTCCACAATGGATCACTAATCATTTTAGATATCACGTCGGTACATAGGTTAAACAACGACTGAGCTCCTTCAATATCATAACGTGCTTCCGGGTGTATGGTGGGATTCCGAAAGTTCTCACGGATGTAGTCCAGATTCCCAAATGTGGTTGTTGAAGGTCTCTTTCTTTTTTTAACCCAGTCGGCTGTGATATTCCCCCAATTAAGCGTCTTGACCCTCTTCTGCTTGACGACGCGACAATAGAACTTCCTTAGAACCTCCTCTGTAGCCCGCAAGATATGAAAGGCGGCAGCAGTGCTACGCTCGAAGGCTATGCACATTCCTGCTTCCTTCACATCATGCTTGGCGATTTCCGGGAGTTCATTGAAGACTCCTTGAGGAAAGAGTGCTTCATGTTTGGTAGTTAGTTTGTCTACAGAAATCCGTTTGTCGGTTGTGAAGAAAGAATGTATTCCTTTCGCTTCGGCTTGGAAGGTCTTGTCAAGTGCCGACATAATGCCTCCTAATTCATTGGCTTCATCTTTGGTCAGCCTTGGCGCACCTCCCCTATCCTTTGTCTTCTTCAGAAATTCACCCAGCTCCTCCGCAGCCCTGCAGGTGACGAACATGTCGTATTCCTTAAGATGCTGTAGAAGACCCTCTATGGCTTCCTTGATAAATGACTTCTTTCTTCCTGACTTGTTCTCATGTGTTATCCAATCACCCTCTTTTCGTTCGTGCAAATACCACCAAGATCCCCCAAGATAGATCAAACCAAATATTGATCTTTTGACCATCTATTCCTCCTATTCCGGAGCCCACTGCAAACCACGAGACATTCGCTAGGCTACTGAACTTCGCTAACCTGCCTCTGTTAGTGTCCCTGCTCTCATCTTATAATCCCTTAATGCCACTCTGTCAAGGTCAAAGCTAAGTTGACATTCGGTGTGGGCGCAGGTTCGGAGGGCAGGCCCCTATTTGGCAAGCGTACAGGTGCATCAAGCTGACAGCTTCTTCTCATTTTCGCTTGACAACTTTGGAACCTTTCAGTAGATTAGACGTCCTAACTATTAGATTCGCTAACATAACCGAAGGTTATACGAATAAACAAACCGTCAGCTGTCAGTTTCATTAAAGGAATGTGTATGGGTAAGGTTAAGCGCAAAGAGATAGAAGAAGTTCAGATACTCTTCTCTCAGATCATGCGGAGCTTGAGAGCTCATCCTTCGCGAAAGATGGTCGCGTACCACACCACCTTCGCACAAATGAAGGTGTTGTGGCTCCTAGGCGCCAAAGGACCTTTCACAATGGGAGAGGTTGCCCAGATGCTTTCAGTTACCAGGCCAACTGCGACCTCAATCGTGGACAAGCTGGTGTCAAGAGCCTTGATCCGAAGAGAAAGGGACGAAAAGGACAGGCGAGTTGTGAAGCTCGAACTTTTGCCGAAAGGAACCAAAATTCTCACAGCGAGGCGTAAACATTTTGTAGGTCGGATCGCTTCAATACTTCAAGGACTAAATGAGACAGAGCGATCCCGTTTCGTGGCAGCGCTCAAGGTCGTAAACAACACTGTGCAGAGAGCTACTATAGAAAGCAAACAGCGGAGGTAGAAAGAGAAATGCGTCTTTTCAGACTCACCATTTTGATGCAAACTGCCCTGCTCATCTTAACCGCAACCAGTGCCATCTGTGCGGGAATCACTCTTTCCCTTGATGAATGCATCGAACTCGCTCTCAAGAACAACCCCACTATCATAAGAAACAGAGAGGCTGTGAGTGAAGCTGAGATAGGCGTCACGATCTCGCGTTCCTCCTACTTCCCGAGACTCGACGCTTCTAGCTCCTATACGAGAAGTGGGAATGGGATAAGCCGCGGGAGTTATTCAAGTGGACTCAGTTTCTCACAGATTCTTTTTCAGGGTGGACGAAACATAGCAGTGGTCAACGCCGCGAAAGCGCAGACGGAGATCGCTGTCCAGAATCTGAGGCAGAGAGAAAACGAGATCGTGGAGTCCGTGAAAGGCATCTTCTACTCAGTCATCAAAGAGCAGGACCAGTTGTCACTTACGGACGATGTCTTGAAAAGAAGAAACGAAGACTTAATTCTTATCAGGCTCAAGTATAGGGCAGGAACTGAGAGCGATGCAGCCGTTTCAGAAGCTGAAGCCAATTTCTCACAGGCTGAATACGACAAACTGGCTGCCGACGAAAGATTGAGACTGGCAAAACTTCGGCTCAACCTGTCTATGGGAAAACCACGAGAAGCACTGCTGGAAGTGAGAACGACAGAGCATCTTCCCGATTTTCCTTCGAGAAGTGAAGTGGTGGCAATGGGGCTCCGTCACAGACCTGAGATGGCGAGGGAGGCGTCTCGGGTGAAGTTGCAGAGAGCGTATCAGTCACAATCCAAAGGCGGCTTCTTTCCAACTTTCAGACTTAATGCCTCCTTCAACCGCAGCGGCGATCGGTTCCTTGCCGATGATAACAGCTGGAGTGCGGGAGTCAACGCCAGCCTACCCCTTTTCGACGGGCTGAGAACCCCAGCAGATTACTTCCAGAGCAGAGTATCATTGAGGCGACAGTTGGCACAGTATGAAGAAACAAGACAAAGTGTTGAAGAGAACATCGAGAAAGCCTACTCTGATTGGCTGCTGGCTAAAAAGAGGATGGAGGTTGCGGAAAAGAGTCTGACCGCAGCGACTGAAATATATAATCTTAATAGGCTTCAGTACCAACAAGGAAGGGCAAGTTATTTCAGTTTTCAACAGCGAGAACTCTCGCTCACCAGAGCGGAATATGAAAGAGTGAACGCCTCATACAATCTCTTTGTAAGCACAGCCGAGCTGGAGAGAGCGATAGGCAAATCGTTGTCGGCTGAACTCAAGGGGGAAGAATGAAAAGACGCACTAAGGTCATCATCTTCATAGCTGTCATCGCGGTGATAGCTGCCACCGTCTTTTTTCTTTTGAAACTGAGAAAGAGACCCGAGCAAGGGTTTGCCGAGACGACAGTCATCACCGCAGAAAGAGGTAACATAGAGGTCAAAGTACTGGCAACTGGCACGATACAGCCTTTTACCAGAGTGGTAGTGCGTTCCCCACAGAAAGGGAGGCTGGAAAAAGTCTTAGTCGATGAAGGTGATCGTGTATGGAAAGGCCGTATCCTTGCTCTCGTCTCCGGAGAAGACAGGATTTCGTTGCTCGATGCTGCCAACTCTATGATGCAGGAGGCAAAGGCAGCCGGGGACAAGGAGGCCATTGAACGAGCGAAACAGGCCAGGCAAATGGCGATGAAAGCCTACCTCCCTATACCCATGACCTCACCACTGAGAGCGCGAGTCATAAAACGATCGTGCCAGCCGGGACAAAATGTCAGCTCGAACGACATTCTGTTCGTTTTATCCGATAGGCTGGTGGCCAGTGTTGAAGTTGACGAGACGGACATAGCTAAAATACATGTGGACCAGAGAGCGACAATAACCCTTGATGCGTTCCCGATGGAGAAGAGAGCGGGCAAGGTGGTGAAAATATCTCAGGAGGGTAGAACAATCTCCAATGTAGTTATCTACGATGTACAGGTCAATGCCGCATCAATTCCTTCGACCTGGTCGTCTGGGATGACTGCCAACGTCCAGTTTCTAATCCACGACCTCAAAGACGTGATAGTCTTACCGGTGGGCGTGGTTCACCAGGAGGGCATGGACAAGATGGTGATGCTTGCTGGTGGGCACCCGCGTCCGCACAAAATCGAGACCGGTGCTACAGATGGGAAGATGATCGAAATCAAATCTGGACTCTCCGAAGGTGACAGTGTTCTTGCCATGGGATCAATGGGCAAGGCCGCGGGCATGCAAAGGTCTGAAGCCATGCGAGCACTTTACAGAATGAGACAAATGTCAAAATCAAAGGGACGCGGACGTTGATAGAACTCAAAGGAATTCATAAGAAATACTGGATGGGAAAAGTTGAGGTCCCGGCGTTAAACGGAGTCTCCCTCGAAATTGAAGACGGTGATTTTGTTGCTATTATGGGGCCTTCCGGAAGCGGTAAGTCGACCTTGCTCAATGTAATCGGTTGTCTTGACATACCCACCAGTGGTGAATACCGCCTGGATGGGATACCTGTCCAAGGGATGGCTGAACGGGAGCTGGCAAATATCAGAAACCAGAAACTGGGTTTCGTTTTTCAGAGTTTCAATCTTCTTCCCAGACAGAGCGCGCTCAAGAACGTGGAGCTTCCTCTTGTTTATGCAGGCCGTAGTAGATTGAGGAAGAAGACGGCCCTAGGCGCTCTTGAAATAGTCGGTCTTGAGGACAGGGCTCTTCACAGGCCGGCCGAGCTGTCTGGTGGAGAGCAGCAACGCGTGGCCATTGCAAGAGCTCTGGTGAATGATCCTTCCATAATTCTCGCAGATGAGCCCACAGGCAACCTGGATTCGGCTTCAGGGGAGGAGATTATCTCAATTCTTGAGGAACTGAACGACAAAGGAAAAACGATAGTACTTGTGACACATGAAGACTTCATTGCGGCCCGGGCAAAGAGAATAGTGAAAATGATCGACGGCAAAGTCGTCGAAGACGAAAGGAAAAATGGTCAAAGACCTAAAGAACCGGCAAAGGAAAAAGAACCTGAAAGAAGACCAGGAAGGCGAAGATTCAATCCTGGAGAATGGAAGGAAAGCCTTTCTATGGCCGTTTCTTCCATTCTTGCAACCAGACTCCGTTCTTTTCTCACCATGCTTGGGATGATTGTCGGTGTGGCTTGCGTGATAGCGATGATATCACTTGGACAAGGAGCGAGAGACCAGATAACTGAAAGGATAGAGAGCCTTGGTGCAAACCTTCTTTTTGTTCAGCCTGGTGCGGCCAGAGAAAGACACGTGAGGTATGAAAGAGGGTCAGTGGTGAGTCTGGTGGCTGAAGATGCTCATGCATTGAATGACGAAGCTCCTGCTGTGGCTCAAGTTGCCCCTAATCTGACCCGCTCTGCTCAAGTTGTGTATCGTAACAATAATGTTAGGACCCGTATTCATTCGACAACAGAAAACTATCCCTCAATCAGAAATTCTCCTGTTGAAAAGGGCATATTCTTCTCAAAGGAGGACGAAACTCAAAAGAGGCGTGTAGCTGTTCTCGGCCAAACAGTGGTCAGAGAACTTTTTGAAGAAAAAGACCCTCTAGGCGAGTACATCAAGATAAATAGAGTCAATTTCCAGGTCATAGGAATCATGCGGTCCAAAGGAGGATTTGGATGGCGGGATGAGGACGATATAGTCTACATTCCCTTGTCCACAGGTCAAAAGAGACTGTTTGGCGTTGACTACTTGGGCTGGATAGATGTCGAGGTTTCTTCCAGGAACTTGATGAAGAAGGCAGAAGAAGAGATAACTCAGATATTAAGAAGAAGACACAAGATACAACCCGGTGCCCCTGATGATTTTCATATCAGGTCTCAAGCGGAGTATCTCTCCACTGTTCAGGAAACGAGCAAAACGTTTACCCTGCTTCTGGCAGGTATCGCAACTGTCAGCCTTATTGTCGGTGGTATCGGCATAATGAACATCATGCTTGTGTCGGTCACAGAAAGAACGCGGGAGATTGGTATAAGAAAAGCTCTTGGAGGTCAGCGGAGAGACATACTCGGTCAGTTCCTGATTGAAGCAGTGATGTTAAGCCTGACAGGGGGAGCTCTGGGAATACTCTTAGGAATAGTATTCTCGAGATTTATGAGCAGAATTGGAGGCTGGCCAACATCAGTGTCTCCCAACGCCGTCCTGCTATCTTTCACCTTTGCTGTTGTAATTGGTTTGTTCTTTGGCCTTTATCCGGCGAGGAGAGCAGCTTCGCTCAGACCCATCGAAGCGCTACGGTACGAATAACTGGATTTGTCCATGCTGTTGCAAGGGCAAACAACTAAAAAATCAAAATGTCGAGGATCCTGCCTGCCCCGTTTCTCGCGAAGCGAGATACACGGGGCCTGTCCTGAGCGATGGTCGAAGGGAGTGAAGTGCTGCCTGTCCCGAGAGAAATCGAGGGGAGTTTAGTCGAACCACGGAGTCGAGGGCCAAGCTGCAAATTTCCAAATTCCGGCCTCCTCCCTACCGGGAAGAGAGTTGTCATTGCG
>SOJN01000010.1 GCA_004376575.1 candidate division TA06 bacterium
AGCGAGTGGGACGCCTGTCCCGACATAGTCGGGATCTGCCAGTTCCGCCACCCCGGCATACTTAGAGGACAACTTGTATTCATGTTTTTCAAATAGCCCCTCGAGCGAGTGGGACGCCTGTCCCGACATAGTCGGGATCTGCCAGTTCCGCCACCCCGTCGTCATTACGATAGAAACTGCGCAGGGAATACTATATTATTTGCGAACGCCAGGTGTCAAGTCTTTTTGTGGCCTCACCCCATCTCCAAAACGCCTGCCCACCCACATGGCGATCCAGGTGCAGCCTAAGAATGTGGCTCTTCTCCAATTTAGTTGGCGGTACTGCTTGGCAATGGGGTGCTATGTCCTTGTTTGCCATTGGGATTGGTCTACCGCACTCTTTTCTGCATCTGTTCTGATGTTGCGTCTGACTTTTCTCTTCCTCCATGTGATGCCTGGGCCGTTTTCCTGGAAATGGGCGCTAACCTAGCGCCCCGCAAGCGGCGCTACTCCACACATTCAGGAGTAACCGCCTGTCCTTCGCATTCGGCTTCGCCAAGCATAAACTCCGTCGGAGGAAGGTTGCTCGGCGCCACAGGCAAGGGTTCTCCGTACGTTCCCCAACTCCTCCCTGTCATCAACTTTTTGGGAGAAGAGCAAAAAATGTAAGGTCCGGCCTCGACCTGAGATTCTTTTTGACACGAAGCGAAGCAGTGTGCTACAATAGCAGAAATCTGGCTTTTCCGCCGAGGGAGGTGGTTGCCTGAGATTTGTACGTGTGATTTCCCCAAGCACATAATACAAAACTTCTAACTGGAGGGAGGAGCATGAGAAAGCTCTTCGTATATACTGCCACGGCGGTTCTACTGCTGGCTTGGGCCGGAGTTTGCGCAGCCGATTTTGCCGCGAAGGCGTTTACGCACGGTTCTACTGGGGGAGCTAATCCCAGACCAGGCAATGTGACGGCAGGACACCGAACGAGACCAGCGATCCTTCAGGTATTTGATGTCGTCGACTCCATCCCTGCCCCTGGAGACTTACACATGGGCCTCGCGTGGGATGGGACATATCTCTGGATGGCCACTAATGAGACACCTCCGATTCGTATTTACAAGATCGATCCGGCTACTGGAGCCGCTGTCGACACATTGATCACCAGTGTTGGTAGCTTTGTCCTTGGCCTGACCTATCTGAATGGCTCATTGTGGTTGCAGGAATGGCAGACCACCGGAACTACTTATCAGATTGATCCGACCAATGGTTCGACCATAAGCTCTTTTGTGTCTCCGGGCGACATATGGTCGAGGGGTCTTGCCAATGATGGCACCTTTTTGTGGATTGCAGACACCAGAGGTGGCAGTAACATAGGAATCTTGCATCAGGTCGACACTCTGGGAAGCACACAGAGAACAGTTGACATAGGAAGCGTCATAAACTGGCCCATGGGGATGACCTACAATCAGACCACGGATTCTATGTGGCTGAACGACAACGGTCCGAATAACGATGTGAATGAGCTGGATATTTCAGGAGCAGTAGCGATACTTGTATCCGAACACACGCCCCCAGGAAATCCTATGGCAGATACTCCAGAAGGCTTGACAAATGACGGGACCTTCTTGTGGTACACGGACCATTACGGCTCCTGGATTTGGAAAATAAACATAACCCCATTTGAACATGATGTGAAAACAGAAGAAATACATACGCCTTCAACTATTGTGACGCCAGGTGGGCCCGTGACCATTGAAGCAAGGGTGAGAAACTCGGGTGAAAACATGGAAAGCTTCACAGTCTGGGCCGAAGTCGAAAGCCTCAGTGTTCAAATATACCAGGACTCAGAAAGCATAACCGACCTTGCCGCTGGGGATACGGCATTGGTCACCTTTTCTGTAACGTGGGATGCTCCTGTGGAAGGAAACACATATTTGGTGAGGGTCTTTACGGACCTTGTAGGTGATATGCTTCCGGCGAACGATACGGCTGAAGTAGTAACCTTTGCCACTTTCACAGAAAAGATGTGCATTGATGATGGAACGATGGTGAATGCGCACGCATGGTGGGACGGCGGCAACATATGGGCTGTTCGATATACGCCGAGTGAGTATCCCGCTTACGTAGATTCTGTGCAGGTCTACATTCTTTCTGGAGGAGATCCGTACTATCCCTGGCCGGACCCCACACATCAGCCTTTCGTCATTGAGGTGTGGGACGAGGCAGGCGGCCAGCCTGGTTCAGTCCTTTTCGGGGACACAGTGCTTGCCGATGACATACCGCCAAGTTGGGTGATGGCCTATCCCGACGTCGAAATCACGTCTGGTGACTTCTGGCCCACGCATCATCAGCTAAACGACAACCCCGCCTGCGAAGGAATGGGTGTTGATGCCTCGGTCAACTATGCCTCCCAAAACTGGGGAAGAATAGGCGGCATCTGGCAGCAGTATTCTCCAGCTGGGGATCTCATGATCTGCGCGTACGTCAGGTACAGAGGACTGTACGATGTTGGTCCTGTGTCGATAGACTCACCTGGCCGTATTGTAGAGTCCGGAATTCCCCTTAATCCCATGGCAACCGTCGGGAACCAGGGGAGGCTAACAGCCTATGGCTTCCAGGTGGCCTGCAGAATAGATTCTGCGGGACAACAGGTTTACCTTGACACGGTGACTGTAGACAGTCTGGACTCTGACAGTATTGCACAGGTCACATTCAGTTCCTGGACTCCTGGCCCGCCGCTCAACGACTATGATGTGACAATGTACACCACCTTCACCTCCGATCCCAGATTCTCAAATGACACACTCTATTCTATTGCCAGCTCGTTTCAGTTGATGCCAATTCTCTATTCTCCTCCTGGTGTCACGCCCACATTTGATGGATTGATCGAACCAGGCGAGTGGGCTGATGCGAATGCCTACGACATCTCTGATGTCTTCCAGAAGAAAGGCGAGATAAACTTCCCTGGGAGCGCAATCTTATATGTTATGAACGATCTCAACCAGGTTTACTTTGCCATTGACGCGCAGTTCGATAGTACCAGAACCGACTTTGACAGGATTGGCATCGCCTTCGATGACAATAGAGATGATGCGTATCCCGCACCTGGCGACGACTCAGAAGGGTTGCTTACCCTCTACTATACCTCGCTCCTTGACTTTGTTAGCTACACTTCACTTCATTCTGATGGTTCACAAGGCAGCCCCTATGGAGTGAACTTCCAGGCAGGGACTGCTCTTCCTGCGGGGCACGAGCAATACGAGCTTGCGGTGCCGTTTGGCAGTCTTGACGAAAGGCTTGACGCCAGCCCGCTGGACACTGTGGGCTTGCATATTTTTGTGGCCGACAGCACGGTGGATGGCGGCGAATACGGTGGCTGGTGGTTCCAGAGCGTGGAACCCAATCAGTGGGACGAACCAGCATACTACGGCGATCTGGTTCTCAGTGATGGTGTTGGAGTCACAGAGGCTGTGCCGCAGAGACGCAGAATCGTAAACTACCGCCTGGGTCAGAACTTCCCGAATCCGTTTAGCGATTTGACCGTCTTTGAGTACGCGATCCCCGACTTCGCAACTAACGCCCATGCTTCTGTACGAATCTATGATGCGGCGGGTCGCGTCGTCCGCACGTTGCTTGATAATGACCAGGCGCCTGGCAACTACAAGCTCTTGTGGACCGGGACTGACGATTCGGGAGCAAAAGTTGCTGGCGGAACATACTTCCTCAGGTTCATATCTGGTGGCTTCACGGCAACAAGGAGGCTTGTTCTCATTCGCTGATAACCGATGGAACAAGGAGGAGTTGCGATGAAGAAGATTTTGATATTCTGTGCAGCACTGGTCCTGGCCCTTGCATTACCGCTTTCTGCAGCGGGCAGGAAACTGGATGCTGCCGTATCAGCCGGGCCTGCAGTAAAGACGACGCTAGACTTTGAGTCAAGCCCTGGTATTGCTCTTGGAAGTGGGGGCCCGGACGGCTATGGGTATATGTGGATAGACTCAGACACAGCAGGAGGCCCGGCCTTTGAGTGGGTGGGCATTACCGCTATGGAAGGCGGGAGTGGAACTAACACCGGGATTGCTGGCGACGACACGATGGATGTGATAAATATGTCTCCATTTGGGTTTCCCTTCTATGAAGGCAGTTTCGATGTGATCAATGTCAGTTCGAATGGTTTCTTGAGTTTTTCGTACTACGGTTACTCGTACCCAACGAACCTTCCGCTGCCTGATTCGAATATCACCGATGGCCTTTTCCTGTTCTGGGATGACCTAGACCTTCGAATAGAGGGGTCTATCTGGTACTGGTACGACAGCGCAAATGCCAGGTTCATCGTAGAGTTTTACGATGTCCTGCATTTCGGGACAGGAGGCCCCTACAGCTTCGAGGTTATTCTTCATGCAGACGGCACGATTCTATTCCAGTATCTAGACATGAACACCCCCACCAACTCCAGCACAATCGGTATCCAGGGGGCCGATGGTTCAAGTAACTACTTCCTTGAGTATTACAGTAATGGTGCACCTTTTGCAAATGAGGTTCACGACAGCCTTGCAATACGGTTTGCATACCAGAAGCTTGAGCATGATGTAAAGCCTCTGAATATTATAACTCCTATTGCCAACGTGGACCCCGGAGGAGTGATCGATATCGAGGCGAATATCCTCAACTACGGGCTGAACCCGGAAAGCTTCGATGTGGGAGCAGAGGTTGAAAGCTCTGGAGTGGTAATCTACCAGTGCTTCGAGCATGTATCTGACCTCGACCCGTCAGAAGTTACCGCTGTCGTATTTTCCGACCCCTGGTTTGTGCCGGCCGGTGAAGGTCTGTCCTATGATGTCACAGTTTACACCATGCTGCTCGGCGACATGAACAACGCCAATGACACTATTTCTCTCACAACAAGAGCTGTCACTACGGAGAAATTGTGCATTGACGATGGCGTAATGGTGAATGCTTATGCATGGCTTGCTGCGGACAACGTGTGGGGTGTAAGATACACACCCCCCGACTATCCGACCGTAATCGAATCTGTCTGGGTCTACATCCTCTCCTTTGGCGACCCGTATTACCCGTGGCCTGACGCCGTGCATCAGGAGTTTCAGATCTCAATCTTTGACGAAAGTGGCGGTCAGCCCGGCACGGAGCTTTTTGCCGATACAGTATTGGCCGATGATACGCCACCAAGCTGGGTGTCCGCCTACCCGAATGTGGAGATAACTTCGGGGGACTTCTGGGTGGCCAATCATCAGCTTACTTCCAACCCTACCTGTGAAGGAATGGGTGTTGATGTCGCTATGGACTATCCCAATCTTAACTGGGGAAGAATAGGTGGTACCTGGCAGACATATGGTGTTTCTGGCGATCTGATGATGTGTGCTTTTGTGAGACTTCTGGCTCCGCATGACGTAGCGACAGAATCTGTGGACGAACCAGGGCCAATAGTCGAGGCGGAAGCGCTCATCAACCCTGTGGGTACAGTCAAGAATGTTGGGAAAAACACCGAAAGTTTCGAGGTCGCGTGCATAATCGATTCAGCCGGTACGACGATATGGGCTGATACGCTACCCATATTTAACCTCGACCCGGGCGATTCAGAACAGATCGTCTTTAGTGCCTGGCAAGTTGGACCTCACGGAGTGCAATATGGCGTGACCATAAGAACGATACTGGCGACTGATCAGAGAAATGGAAACAACGCAAAAGCGGTGCAAACCAACTCTTTCAAGGTGGTGTATGAAATCGCCTCACCACCCACGAGTAACCCGCCGACCATTGATGGGATAATCGACTTTGCAGAATGGTCAGATGCCAATCTGGAGGACATATCGGATATCCTTGCCAAGTATGAAGAGCTGAACATGCCTGGAAGCGCCATGCTTCACGTGAAGAATGACAATGACTATGTCTATTTTGCCATTGACGCTTACTTTGACGCGACTAGATCAGACTGGGACAACATGTGGTTGTTTTTTGACGACAACAACGACGGCGTCTTCCCACCACCGGGAACCAATGGGGAAGGTGGCATAGGACTCTTTTACACATCTCTGCTGGATCTCGCTGTCTACCTGCCCCTGTACTCAGATGGTTCTACAGGAGACATGAATGGGGTGAACTTCCCTGCGGCGACGGCCATGCCAATAGGTCATGAACAGTATGAGATTGCGATTCCTCTTGGGACTCTTCCTGAAGAGCTCAACTGCAGTCCTGCCGATACTGTGGGAATGCTCATAGTAGTGACCGATACCACGACTGATTCACGTGAGACAGGTGGATGGTGGGTGCAGAGTATTGATCCTGCCAACTGGAATGACCCGAGCTTCTATGGCAAACTCCTTCTTTCAGTTGAGGTGGGTGTGGAAGAAAAGCATCCGGCCAGGAAAGCGAGTCCCACCGTCAGCTTCCTCTCTCAGAACGTCCCCAACCCGTTCAGGGACTGCACCACAGTCCGGTTCGGAGTGGCAAGAGACTGCTTTGTGTCGGTTGACGTATTTGATGTAGCCGGACGTCTGGTGAAGAACATCTTTTCCGGGGAAATGAGTCGTGGACTCAATTCCGCAACCTGGGACGGGACCAGCGAAGCGGGCGTTGAGGTATCCTCTGGCACCTATTTCATCAGAATGGCTGGCGGCAGAGAGAACTTTGTCAAGAGAGTGGTAATGGTAAGGTAGCAGGAAACCATGGTCTTCTGAGATTCTTGGTGAACGAAGATTCGAGAAGATATGAAAGGGGAAAAACAGGATGAGAACGATGCGAACACTTGCTGTGGCGACCATGATGGTACTTTTGGTCGCTCCGAATGTGGTCGCCCGCGGAGTGATGGGACCTGACCTTGCGGAAATGGTAAACCTCGCCAAGGAGGACGAGCTCATTCCGGTCAACGTGGTCCTTCGGGAGCAGGCAGACCCGGGCATGCTGGCGAATTTGACCAGGGGGATGGATCGCAAAACTAGAAAGATGGCCGTGGTCTCAGAGCTTAAGAGATTCTCCAGCGAACAGCAGGAAGTTATCCTGTCTTACCTGGAACTGGCCTCAGCCAAAGGACTTGCAGAAAGGGTAACCCCGTTCTGGGTCTTGAATGCGATACATGCAGAGGTTGTGCCTGAGTTGATTGATGACCTGTTGTTCATGGATGAGGTCTGGTATGTAGAAAGCAGTCTTCTCAAGGGCGACCCCTTTCCTGCAATGCACTCGACGCTTACTGCTGCTTCAGACACGGCGTGGGGAGTTCTGAAGATAAATGCTCCAGCCGTCTGGCTTGATGGCTATACCGGAGATGGGATAGTCGTCGGGATAATCGATACAGGTGTGAACTATAATCATGTGGATCTGGCTGATCACATGTGGGCCGACCCCAACTACCCAAATCATGGATGGGACTTCCTTGCCGATGATGACGACCCCATGGATACAGCTGGACATGGCACTCACTGTGCAGGCACAATCGCGGGTGACGGCACTGCAGATACCCTCACCGGTGTTGCGCCTGATGCACAGGTGATGGCCATGCGTGTGAGAACTGTGGCAGATTCGACTGCTGAGAACCAGGTCTGGGCAGCCATGGAGTTTGCTGTCAGTCCTCCGCTTTCCCCGGACAACGGTGCCAATCTCATAAGCATGTCTCTAGGTTGGTTCTATACTTGGGATCCAAGGAGAGCCGCATGGAGAACGGCCTGTACTAATGTAGGTCTGGCTGATGTTCCCATGATTGTCGCAGCGGGCAATGAGAGAGGAATGTTTCCTCCTCCGAACGATCTCCGGTGTCCGGGCGATGTTCCGCCGCCGTGGAGGAACCCTGATCAGATCGAGGGCGGCCTGAGTGCTGTGATAAGTATCGGGGCCACTACCATTGACGATGTCTACGCCTCTTTTTCTTCCCAGGGACCGGTTGCCTGGAACATTGATCCTTTCTACGACTACATATATCCTCCTGGGCTCATAAGTCCAGACGTGTCTGCCCCGGGTGAGGATGTGCTCTCCCTGAGGCACAACAATAACACGGGCTACAGGTACATGAGCGGGACTTCCATGGCCACTCCCCACGTTGCCGGAACAGTCGCCTTGATGCTTCAAAAGAACCTACTGCTCAGCCCTGCAGAAGTAGATGAAATTCTTGAGACGACTGCTCTGGACCTCGGTGATCCCGGGAAAGACAATGATTACGGCGCAGGACGGATTCAGGCATGGGAAGCAGTTGATGCCACCTGGCCGCCTGATAGGCCCAATGTGAGGTATCGAACAATAGTATATGATGATACTGCAGCCGGAAATGGCGACGGCATATTTGATCCTTGGGAGACTGTGGATGCTTTTATCAGTCTAGACAACAATGGTGGACAGGATGCGGAAACTGTGAATGTTGTACTGCGAACGGAAGATACCCTCCTTATCATCGAGGATTCAACTGCTTCATATCCCGATATTCCGATGGGGGAGAATAGAAGGAACGATGCTGATCCTTTCGTTTTCTCAGCTGATCTCTTGACGCCGGAAGGATATATTGCCCAAGTTGTCGCCCACATTACTGCTGCGGGTGGATACGAGTGGGACAGGAGTTTTCAGGTTCAAATTGGGGTGCAACCAGTCCTGTGGGCGGACCATAATATAGGGAATATGGTCTTCACAGTAACCTGCATTGCCGCCTGCGGCCATACTGAGACGGATTCTATCTCTATGGAAGGCACTGGTCTCATCTTCCCCAAAGCTGGCGGCGGCAACCTGCTGAAGATTGGTTCTATATGGATTGGCAATGCCTCTAGCTATGTGGTGAACAGAGACTATTCTGCAGGCAACGCAGACTGGCAGACAGTGGTGCCAGGGGGCTGGTTGAGATTGGGTGCAACTCTTTTCAGTGACCAGGATGGGGAAGCCAGATACGAAGACGCAGGTGCTCCTTCACCCAAGGGGCTGTCTGTAGAGCAGCGCTCATGGGCATGGGCTGATCCCCCGTACGATGACTTCGTGATTATGATGTACAAGCTTACGAATACGGGCGCCGCTAATCTGGGGAACCTCTACGCAGGTCAGTTCATGGACTTTGATATGACAGTGTCCAATCCAGATGACGACCTGGGTGGCAGGGATGTCGACAGGAACTTGATCTATATGTACGATACGAGTGAGCCGGAATATGCGGGCATAAGAGCCCTCGGTGCCATTCCAGTGAAGAATCTGACATTCATAGAAAATGCTCTGTACATAGACCCATGGGGCTACATGCCGGACTCCTACAAGTTCCAGTTGCTTAAGGGAATCATGGGCATCCCTGAAGCCTCAACCGAGAAAAACTGGTCAACTCTCGTTTCTGTTGGGCCTTTTGACCTGGCAGCAGGTGATTCCACTTACGTGGGTTTTGCCATTGTTTGCGGCGAAGACTACAACGACCTCTTGACAAACTCAGACGAGGCAGACAGCATCTTCCGTGAGAAGACAGGGATTCTTGAGGAAATGACGCCAGTAAGTCCGCCCACAGCCCTTTCACTCTTTCAGAACGTCCCGAATCCTTTTCACACTCATACTTCCATTCGATTTGTGATGACCAGGAAAGGTGAGCTGTCGCTGAAGGTGTTCGACATCTCTGGTAGAGTTGTGGCGTCTCTTTACGAGGGTAGTGCAAGCGAAGGTGCACATGTAGCCCGCTGGGACGGCAGAACGGATGAGGGTGGGCCGCTTCCTTCCGGCGTATACTTCTACAGTCTGTCCACCGCCGAAAGGACGATAACAAAGAAGTTGGTGGTTCTCCGTTAGCGTTTTTCATGCCACTTGCAGACATAGGGGCGTAGGCAAGGTGCCTGCGCCTCTTTTTGTGCAAGGTGCCTACGCCGAACCACTGACTATCATCTTCTTCTTTGCTGAAGATTTGGTGTCTGTGGTATCTGTTGACATGTGAGTTTGGGTGTGGTAATAGACTTTGACATTACAGCAGGCGTCTGGAGAGTCATTTGTACAGAGACAGGGTGAGGATAACTGTTGTAGGGGGGAGAGGTGGAGACGGGTGCGTAAGCTTCAGAAGGGAGAAGTACATCCCAAAAGGCGGTCCAGATGGGGGAGACGGTGGCAGGGGTGGCGACGTGATAGTGACAGTCGATACCTCATCGGATGATCTATCTCACATAAGACCTGGTGGTAGCACCGTCCGAGCAGAGAACGGCAAGCCTGGAGGCGCTGGCAACAAGCATGGAAGAGATGGTGAACCACTGAAACTGGCCGTTCCTGAGGGCACACACGTTTACAATGACGAGAGCGATAAGCTCATAGCCCAGATGGGTGAACAAGAAAAAGAAGTGCTAGTGGCAAGGGGAGGAAGAGGGGGCAGGGGTAACCTTCATTTTACTACCTCGACTGATAGGACTCCAAGAAAAAGGGAAAAGGGGACCCAGGGGAGGCGCGTCAGACTGAGGCTTGAATATCTGCCGGCAGTCGATGTTTGCATAATAGGGCTTCCAAATGCAGGTAAATCAACTCTTCTGTCTCGCCTATCCTCTGCCAAGCCCAAAATCGCAGAGTATCCTTTCACCACCAGGCTCCCAGCTCTGGGGACATTCATAGACGAAGAGAGCCGCAAGGTGACAGTGATGGAATTGCCCGCTATTGTCGAGGATTCTCACGGGGGAAAAGGGTTCGGGCAAAGATGGATGGGTCACATGAGAAGAGCAAGACTTCTCCTCTTTCTGATTGATATCTCGAGTAAGAAGTACAGGGATGCCTATGATTTGCTGATTGGAGAGGTTTCGTCATTCGATCAAGTGCTTCTCAACAAGCTACAGGTTCTGGTCATTAATAAAACTGATCTTCTCAAAGAGGAACCTCAATTACCCGAGATTCAAAACAAGAAGGTGGCTGCGGTCCAGACAGTATCACTCAAAACCGGTGAAGGAGTCAGTGACTTGAAGACCACTATAACCAGGCTTCTTGCGAAGAACGAAGTACAGAGTACAGAGGACGAGGTGCAATCCACGCCCTGTCATTGCGAGGAGCCCGAAGGCGACGAAGCAATCTAAATGAGAAGGACCAGAGATGCGGGACGAGGTGGAGAAGCGTCAGCGACGAAGCAATCTGGCACAAGCAGATCCTTCGACTCTGTCCTTCGGACTTCGCTCAGGACGAAATATGCCTCACGCCCTCTCCGATGGCGTGGCCCTATTTCGTTTTCGATTTTCGTGAGGTGGGAAGGTGAAGGAGGTTGAGTACTGGGTAGGTCTCTCACTTGTGCCGGGAATAGGGGGAAACAGGCTGAAATCCCTCATCTCCAGGTTCAAATCCGCAAGGGCAGTGTTAGAGGCATCAAGATCTGACCTGAACGCCTTGGGAATTTTGGATGATAAGACGGTAGCACGGCTCAGTGGCTCAAGACACATCGAACTTGGACAGAAGCAGGTTGACCTCCTTCGGAAGGTCGGAGGTCAGGTGGTCACATTTCTTGACCAGGACTATCCTCGAAATCTCAAGGATCTTGATGAAGCGCCGCCGTTGCTCTATGTGCGGGGTAGCCTGAAAGAAGAGGATTCTTTAGCCATTGCGATCGTAGGCTCCCGACGGGCTACGGCTTACGGTAGAGCTACTGCTGAGAGGCTTTCGTTCGAGCTCGCCAGCAGAGGTGTGACCATAATCAGTGGCTTCGCCACCGGAGTTGATTCTGCGGCGCACAGGGGTGCTCTGCGAGCCGGTGGCAGAACATTGGCTGTTCTGGGGTGTGGTCTGGATATCAACTACCCTGCTGGCAATAGAGGCTTGAGGGAGAAGATCGTATCCTCCGGTGCTCTGGTAACTGAATTCCCTTTGGGCACACAACCCCTGGCCGGGAACTTCCCTAAGAGGAATAGAATTGTGAGCGGGCTTTCTCTGGGGCTTGTGGTAGTAGAAGCAGCTGTCAAAAGTGGGACTCTTTCCACAGTCAAATGGGCTGCAGACCAGGGGAGAGAAGTGTTTGCAGTACCCGGCGACATAAACAGAAAGACGTCTTCCGGGACCAACAGGCTAATAAGAGAAGGTGCCAAACTAACCACCTGCGCAGACGATGTTCTGGAAGAGATTGGAATTTCGAAAAGGCCCTCGATTCAGGCAGCAAAAGAGTCTGTCTCCGACGATGAGAAAGAAGTGATGGAGAGACTTGAGTATGGTCCAGTTCACGTGGATGAGATAGCAGAAGATCTGAAGATGCCTGTGAATGAGACTCTGGCCATTCTTCTCTCTCTCGAGTTGAAGGGTATTGTAAGACAAACACCAGGCAAGATATTTTCACTTGAGTCATGACATGAGTACCGTTGTTTCTCTTGCAAAGTGTAAGGATTACGAACCCGAGCGAGTGGCGGATGCCATGGCGCAGTGTCTTGAAGGCCTGGGGGAGATAGACTCGGTTCTTACAGAAGGCAAAAGAGTACTTGTAAAGCCCAACCTCTTGAGCCCTACTGCTCCTGAGCAAGGGATCACCACCCACCCTTCATTGGTTCAGGCTGTAGTCAACTTCGCGAGGAATAAAGGTTGTCTTGTGAAGGTTGGCGATAGCCACGGAGGTTATGAGAGAAAAACAGAGGAGGTGTGGGATAAGACCGGCATGAAGTCTGTTGCAGAAAAGACTGAGGCACCACTGGTCAACTTCGAAGCTTGCGGGGCACACATGAGAAACATTAATGGCCGAGAGTATCCCATAAGTAATGCTGTCCTTGACTGCGACGTGCTGATCAATCTTCCCAGGCTGAAGACTCACATTATCACCACTTTGACCGGTGCAGTAAAGAATATGTTCGGCTGCGTTCCCGGTTTCAGAAAAGCGAGCTATCATCGAGATCTCCACTCTGTTCGGACTTTCAGTGAAATGCTCGTTGACATATGCCAGCTGGTCACTCCACACATTACTATCATGGATGCCATCGTCTCCATGGACGGGAACGGTCCAGCCGCCGGAAGGCTGAGGGATTCAGGACTGTTACTGGCATCCCTGAGCCCTTATGCGCTCGATGCAGGAATTGCCACGCTCGTTTCTGCTGGTGAGCGGCGGATTCCAACTCTGGGTATCGCAAGAACGAGGGGGCTTGGGCCTCAGGGATTGAAAAGGGTGGAGTTCGTGGGAGCTGATCCTTCAGAATGTAGAATTGACAGGTTCAAGCTTCCGCGCGGTGGTGAACTTCCTCCCATTCTGGCAGCTGTTGTAGGCAGAGCACTCTGGGTCCGGCCAAGGATCAATCTTGCCAAATGTACTTCCTGCGGCGACTGTGCGGAGAACTGCCCGGTCAAAGCAATAGGAATGGAGAGTAAATTTCCCGTAATAGACCTTAGGCGCTGTGTTTCATGTTTCTGCTGCCAGGAGATGTGTCCTTCGGCGGCAATATCGCCGATAAGGTCTCGTCATCTGAAGCTGTATCAGCGATGAAGATTTCAGTTGTAGGGACAATAAACAACGATACCATAGTGAGCCTCGAGGGTGCGAAAACAGAATCTCTTGGCGGTATCATTTACAACACAGTTGCTCTCGCAGTTCTATGCCCCGACGATACGATTATCCCTGTCGCATACTACGGGACAGACTGTGCGGATGGGCTGATGTCCCTTCTCACAAGATTTTCAAACATAGACCCATCCGGGCTGGTCGAGTGGAAGAACGGATGCAACCAGAACCTTCTCAGGTATGTGAGCGGTGACTCAAGAGAAGAGATTCTAGAAATCCGTGTTCCGTCCATAGATTCTGATATGCTCAAAACATGTTCAAGTTCTGATTTTGTACTGGTCAACTTCATCTCAGGTTTTGACATGGAGCTCGATACTCTGAAGAATCTAAGAGAGATTTTCAAAGGAACGATCTATATGGACGTCCACAGCTTGACTCTTGGCATTGATGGTGAGGGGGCAAGGTTTGAGAGGATTGTTGAGGGCTGGACAGAGTGGGCTGTTTGCGCTGACATCATCCAGATGAACAGAAAAGAGGCGAGACTTTTTGCGGGGGTCAGCACCTCAGTCGAGAACGTGTCCAGAATGATATGCTCAGAAGGCCCGAAGGTGTGTCTGATAACTCTTGGGAAGGACGGTGTTCTTATCACACGGTCTACTCCAGAGGGCTCAATTCAGACCAGGATAGAAGGTGTTTCTGTAGACGTGAAGGATACAACAGGATGCGGGGATGTCTTCTCCGCAGCTTACATATGCGCTCGCAACCGAGGATGTGACCCGATTGAATCTGCCAGGCAGGCGAATTTGACAGCGGCAAGGAGCTGTGAGTGTGTTGGCTTGGAAAGCCTGAAGGAGGCCATACACTGATGAAAAGGACAATGACGATTCGAACCATCTCCACTGGGGCTGTGGTCGCCGCGACCTATGCAGTTCTGACCATATGGCTTGCGCCCATAAGCTACGGTCCGATCCAGGTAAGACTAAGTGAAGCACTGACAGTTCTTCCTTTCGTAGCCTCTGCATCAATCTGGGGCCTTTTTCTTGGATGTTTGATTGCGAATATCTTTGGTGGGCTTGGTCCGTGGGACATTTTCGTGGGCTCCCTTTTGACACTTGTCGCGGCTACGTTGACATACCTCTTGAGGAAGACTGGCAAGCCCTGGCTGGCACCTCTACCCCCTGTTGTGTTGAATGCATTCGGCGTGAGCGCCTACCTCCAGTTGCTCTTTGAACCGCCAAGAATAGCGCTTCTGGGCAACATGCCTGGATATTTTGTATTTGTCATCACAGTTGGCATAGGTGAAATCATAGCGTGCTATGCTGTGGGGCTTCCTCTTCTATACGCTTTGAGGAGGCTCAGAGTATTCAAACATTCTCAGGATTCCAGGCATGAGTGACAGTTACGAGGGAGTGGCGAAGTTCTACGACCTTTTCGGAAAGAAAGAAGATGTCGGATTCTTGACGGATCTTGCCCGCAGGTGTGGGAGCACCTGCCTTCAGCTTGGAGTTGGTACAGCCGTAAGGACAGATATGCGGTCTTTTAGTTTGAATCACACATACGATCGGGAGAATCTTTTTGTGGAGGAACGTTGCGTCACTTCAGTGGTCAATACTGTTTCAAGAGAAACGATGGGAGATGTTCTCCAGAGGTACGGCTTCCAGGTAGAGCAGGAGTTTGGAGATTTCAAATCGACCCGGTATATGCCGGGTGATGAATGGCTGGTGACAGTTGCAAAGCGAAGGGTATGACCCACTTGAGCTGGCTGAACACATTCGGCCATCTGTTGCCAGAGGGTTAGAAAGGAAATACTACAGGCTCGGAAGGACCGGCATGTGGTACGGGGGAATTGCGACTGCCGACTGTCTTGGGTGCTCGCTTAAATGTGTCTTCTGTTGGTCAGATAAGCCGAGAGATAATCCAGAAAAGATGGGACATTTTCATGCGCCAGAAGAAGTATATGAAAGGCTTGCCTCTAGCGCCCGAAGACGTGGCTTCTCGCAGATGCGGGTGAGCGGGAACGAACCCACGTTGGCAACTGAACACCTGATCACACTCCTGGAGCTTGTTGAGGGTTCTGGATTTCGTTTCATTCTTGAAACGAACGGTCTCCACGTGGATGAGGGTTTCGCGAAGAGCCTTTCAACATTTGACTGCCTCCATGTCAGAGTTTCCTTGAAGGGTACAACCGCTGATGAATTCCACACTCTCACCGGGGCCAGAAGAGAAGCGTTTGGCCTTCAGTTGGATGCACTTAGCAATCTTATCTCCAACGGGGTGAGCTGCCATCCAGCAGTAATGTCATCCTTTAGCAGTGGAGAGAACTTGCTGCGACTTGAGGAGAAGCTACGTGAAATCCACCGGGGGCTTCCAAAAGCCCTGGAAGAAGAGACGCTCATCCTGTATCCGCACGTAGCGAAGAGACTGAAAAAGGCTGGTATTAAACCATTGAGAGGAGCGGAGGCTTAGATGAGATTCCTGTGGCTGGTTGTAAGCGGCTTCTTGTTTGTGTCATCAGCATGGGCATTTGATGGATCACTCAGTGACAACGAGAGAGCATACATAGGTCGGGCTCTTGAAATGATGAACATGAACGAGCAGCAACTGGGGTTTGAGAAAAGGTGGGCGACCGACTCGCTATTCAGGTTTCCGATTGTCGATACTCTAATGAATGAACCTCTTTACTGTTTCGACTACGCAGACATCTGTGCAGCAAAGGTGGAGAGCCTGGATGGCAATGTGGCGGGTCTTCTCAGATTTGAGATAGAGAGTTGTGGGCTATCGGAGAAGATCCCCTCCATGAAAGATATTTCCGGGAGTTTTGAGCAGAAGGCAATTCCTGGGCTCCCGCCAGAATTGGCCCACGGGCTGACCGCGATTCTATCATCGTTCGAGCAGGCTGACATCTTCCTATCCAGAGCTCTATCACAACTATCTCAAGATGAGAGGTCAATGATTCTGATGAATGCGCCTGTACTTTGGGAGGATGAAGACGACACAACAGATGATTACCTGGTGGGTATCCTACATAGAGAGTTTGGGTTTGAGGTGGATACTTCAGTGGAGTTAAGGACAGACTCACTTCTTTCCATTTCGAGAAAAGTGAACATGGGTGAGCTGGCAAGCGCGGGCTTGGCTGTAGCCCTTGGTTTGGAAAAGGCAAAGGCGGAGCTAGCCTCTGCTGCAGTCAAGTACAGGCGCCTCCATGGAGGCCGGTCGGTGCCAGGTGTTGATGGAGATGTTGTTTATACCAAGCTCACCCGGTGGGGTAGGGTGGTCGTGGGAGGTGCGGGTGATAACACTTACCACGAGGGTTTTGCGATTATCATCGACATTGGTGGGGACGACAGGTATTTCTGCAGGGCTGGTGGTGCAGTGGGAATCCTCGACGACCCATTCTCAGTCGTGATTGACATCAATGGGAATGATCTCTACAGCTCAGAGAAACTCTTCAACATTGGCTCCGGCATATTCGGTGTGGGTGGGCTTTTGGATCTTGAAGGTGATGACACATACAGGGCATCACATTACTCTTTTGGAACGGGCATCTACGGCGTAGGGATAATGTACGATGGTGAAGGGAATGACCTTTACGAGGGTGGCTTCTGCGTGCAGGGCGCGGGTAACTTTGGCTTTGGTCTTCAAGTCGACATGTCTGGTGATGATACATACAGATCGTACAATTGGGCTCAGGGGTTTGGTTCCGTCTGGGGGTACGGTCTCATCGCTGATTACGGGGGCAATGATATCTACTATGCGGGAGGAAAGTATATACACCATCCATTGCTTCCTGATGATTACAAGTCGTTTGCGCAGGGTTTTGGAATGGGATGGAGGCCCTATGCGGCCGGCGGCATTGGCTTTCTTTATGATGCAGAAGGCAATGACTTCTACGATGCCGAGGTCTTTGCTCAGGCCACGAGTTATTGGTATTCCCTTGGCATGATCGTTGACAGGTCGGGTAACGACAGATATCTTGCTGCACAGTATGCACAGGGAAGCGGGATCCATCTTTCGGTGGGAATACTGATCGATTCAGAAGGTGACGATCATTACGTTTCCAAGTATGGTCCAGGACAAGGCGAGGGGCATGACTTCGCCGTAGGTGTACTCCTGGACAAACAGGGTGATGATGTGTACTGCATGAGCGGTGGACAGGGAATAGGGCTGACCAATTCGGTAGGCATATTCATTGATTCTCAAGGCAAGGATACGTACGCGACGAGGGAGAAGAACACAGGACAGGGGAGCGGGACGTGGGCTCGTGGATTCGGAAGCGCGGGAATCTTTCTCGATTTGATGCAAAAGGACTCCTACCCGGAGATGAGTCCGGGAGATGACGATAGAATATGGACCCAGGGAACCTACGGCGTCGGTATCGATGTTCACTCAGATTCGACTCCAGAGGAACCAGAATTTGAGATGCAGCCTGTGCCCGACCTCGAGGACATGACAATTGAGGAGGTCTTCGAAGAGGCCTCTATGTGGGAGGTGAGAGAGGCCAAGGACAGGGTTAGGGCCGGCAGAAAAGAGCTTATCAAAAGAGGAATGGAGTCAGTAAGGTATGTCATTGAGAATGAGATAGACACGAGAAGTGGATTGGCAATCAGAGCCATTCAGGAGCTTGCGGATTCATTTCCAGACTCTATGGCCCTCTATCTGATGGATGTCCTGGACGACGAGCGGTTCTGGGCAAGGGTGAATGCCATTTATCTTCTTGGGGCCTTGAAGTGGAAGCCTGCGATAGATCCGCTCCTTGACCAAATAGAGAGGCCGGGAAACAAAAAGAGGTCAGCAATCTCTGCGCTGGGAAGGATAGGAGAGAAGAGGGTGGCTCCGAAGATAGCAGGATATCTCAAGAGCGAGGATGAACCCACCAGGATATCTGCTGCTGTCGCTCTTTCACGGCTCAAAGACAAAGGGACGATACCTGCTCTCGTGGCTGCACTGGACGATGAACAGTTCACAGTCAGGAGCGCAGTAGAAAATGCGCTGGTGGGGATGGGCGAGACTTCCCTTTCGCGTCTCATCTATCACTTGAAAAAAGGGAACAAGATATCCTTACCAAGCAAGATAAGGGCAATTTCTCGCATAGCCAAAAAGGGTGACAGTTCGCAGAAGAGGAAAGCAGGAAGAGCGATAAAGCCCTACCTGACGGACGAGGGTAGAACAGTGAGAATCTTTGCGGTGGATGCTCTGTCCTTGCTTGGAGACACCGAAACGCTTAAGTGGATGGCAGAAAGGGAGAAGGACGAGCTTGTACTGAGCAGATACAGCCACGCATTGGAAGGCAAATCGCAATGATCAAGCACCAAATTACAAACAAATCACAATGGCTAATGACTGAAATTCCAAACAAGAAAACGAAATCAAAAACGGAAGACAATCATCGATAGCAGAAGTTCAAAACGATACGATCTTGAAGAGAGAACCTTGAAATTCGCCAAGAAGGTGATAGCACTATGCAAGAAGGTTCCCAAGAACACGATAAGCCTCGAGTTGGTAGGCCAGGTCGTAAGGTCTTCAGGTTCTGTTGGTGCGAACTACCGTGAGGCGAATGACGCCTTGAGCAAGAAGGATTTTGTATATAGGATGAAGATCTGTCGCAAAGAGGCGAAAGAGACAGGCTACTGGCTCGAACTTCTCAAGGAGGCTAACCCGGGCTTCGGAGGCAAAATCGAGCTGCTCTTGAACGAATCTGTAGAGCTCAGGAAAATCTTCTCTTCGATAATCGAGAGATCAAAATGAGCCGCCTTTCTTTGCTCGTGCCCGGAACGTGTTTGGTGATTCGAATTTGGAGCTTGTGATTTGTTTGGAAATTGGGATTTGCAGCTTGGAAATTTGTCTCAGGATACCATCAAGTCGTCTCAGGGGGTGTCTTGAATCCTATTCCCCGTTCGGGCATGCCAGTTATCTTTATCTCTCCGAAATTCGACTCGAACTTCTTGATGTTGTCCTCGAGAGCCTTCCTCAAAAGCTTTGCATGTTGCGGCGTCATCACAATTCTTGAAAAGACCTTTGCTTTCGGTGCTCCAGGAAGAACTCTTGCAAAGTCTATGATAAACTCAGAGGCAGAGTGTGCTATTAGCACCAGATTTGAATAGATGCCCTCGCTCACTTCCTTTGGAAGTTCCACCTGCATTTGCTTGCCCTTGGGCTGCTGTTCAGGTTTGCCGCCGAACATAAATCCTCCTTGTCTTTTTCTAGAGTATAATTCCAACTACTACCGTTTGTCAAGCCTGCACTACAGGTCCGGGGACAGCCCCCCAATTTTACATGTAACAGCGAAGGATAAATAGACACATCACAAGAAAGATTTTGGAACCGCAGAAGATTGCTCAATATTGAACCATATTGAACCGGGGATGGGCGCGTGGGAGGAGGGATTGAGCGGGGAGTGGTGAGGGAAAGTGTGGTGAGTTGGGACAGCCCCCAATTTTACAATTTTGGGTAAATGCCGATAGCCAAGAGCTAGCATTTGGCGGTGTGCAGAAAATGGCTTGAATGGGGGCTAGTTGGTGTGTACAGTGATGGATGATATGACACCGGCCCAAGATCCTCTCAAGAAGAAACTGGCGCAAGTGCCGCAGAAGCCCGGAGCCTATCTCCTGAAGGACGAAACAGGCAAAGTCCTGTATGTGGGCAAAGCCAGCAAACTGAAGAACAGACTCACATCCCATATTGCGAGAGCGCCCGCCGAGCATCCCCGCCTTGCCGTCCTATATTCGAAACTGAGCGATTTTGAATACATAGTCACCGAATCAGACATAGAGGCGCTCATTTTGGAAGCGAATCTCATCAAACTCCATCTGCCCAGGTACAATGTAAGATTGAAGGACGACAAGAAGTATCCTTATATCAAGATTACTATCAATGAGGAGTACCCAAGAGTCTTTCCTACCCGGGATCTGAGGAGAGATGGCTCAATACTATTCGGCCCTTACACCAATGCAAAGAAGATGAGAAAAGCATTGCGGGCAGTGACAAGGATTTTCCCTTTGAGAACCTGCAAGGGGAAGCTTCCCAAGATTCTCTGTCTCGACTATCAGATAAAGAGATGCTACGGGCCGTGCGCTGGCAAGATAGGCAAGGTAGACTACCGGCACATGGTGGATCAGATGGTTAACTTCCTTGCTGGAAAAGATGCGCTGGTTGAGGCCGAGCTGGAGAGGAAGATGCAGAAGGCTTCAGACAAGATGGATTTCGAAACCGCTGGAAGGTTGAGAGATCAACTATTAGCGGTCAGGGAGACTATACGAAAACAGAGGGTTGTCTTCCAAGACACGACTGACAGGGACGTGATAGGTCTGGCCAGACAGAGGGCTACAAGCTGCATAGTTCTATTGCAGATTAGAGATGGCAAGCTCATCTCCAGAGAGAATTACCTTCTCGATTCCAGTGCCAAAACAGAAGATGCCGAGTTGATTCGCGCTTTTCTGGGGCAGTATTACAAAAACGCCTTTTTCATTCCCAAAGAGATAGTAGTTCCGGCTAAGTTCGATGACTCAGGACTGTTTGAATCGTGGATGTCACAGAAAAAAGAAAGCAAGGTCAAGATGGTCGTGCCAAGGCGCGGTGAAAAGGTGCGCGTCCTTGAACTCGCAAAAGTGAATGCTACATATTTGCTCGCAAAAGAGATCTCGGAAAGGGGAGAGAAGCCAATTCCTGCCTCCCTTTCGGGCCTTGTCAAAGCGCTCAGACTGAAGTCTTCACCCAGACGGATCGAGGCATATGACATCTCAAACATCGGGGGTGAAGCGAGCGTAGGTTCCCTTGTAGTTTTTGAGAACGGCAGGGCGAGAAAAGACGCGTACAGGAGATTCAAGATAAAGACGGTCAGGGGTCAAGATGATTTTGCAATGATGAGCGAGATCGTGGGTAGAAGATTCAAGAAGCTAAAAGCTGAAGGGAAGGGGCCACCCGACCTTGTACTCATTGATGGTGGGGTAGGGCAGCTCAACAGCGCCAGGAAGACGATTAGGCAGTATTTCAGAGGTGTTCCCGTGTTTGGGTTGGCCAAGAGGATGGATGAACTCCACCTTCCACGTGGAGGCACACTCATGCTTCCCAGAGGCTCGAGCGCGCTGCATCTCCTTCAAAGGGTGAGGGATGAGGCACACAGGTTTGCCATCACATATCACAGGAAGCTAAGAGGTAAGAAGATTTCCGAATCGCTTCTGGACGACATCCGCGGTCTTGGTCAGAAGAGAAAAAGGGAGCTTCTCCGCTACTTTGGTAGCGTAGACAGGATCAGGTCTGCAACCATTGAAGAGATCAGCAGGGTGAGACTCGTCGGTCCAGAACTCGCATCCAGAATACACGAAGAACTACACTAAGATACTTCTGGAAATTGAGAAATTGGAAACTGAGAAATTGAAACCCGGACCACAGATCGCCAAGCATTAATTTCTTAGTTTCTGAATTTCCTAATTTCTGGTTTCGAGGGGGGAGGTATCGATGAAAAACGTTGAGATAGCTCGCGCAGTGGTTGTGACACCGGCAGGTAGAGTGGGAATTTACGCCACGAGATCAGGGGTGAGCAGGATCATGCTGGGTGAAAGAACTAAGAGCGACATTGGCAAAAGCAATCTCCTTAGTCGAGCAAAAAGAGAGCTTGAGCGCTACTTTGGGGGCGAGAAAGTTCAATTCAGGGTCCCTCTGGACATGAGGGAGGCCACTCCATTCAGACTTAAAGTGTGGACCGAACTAATGGATGTAGAATACGGAACCACAGTGAGTTACAAAAACCTTGCCGGGCTCTGCGGAGAGCCGAGTTCTTGGAGGGCTGTTGCTGGCGCTGTCGCAGCCAACCCGCTGCCAATAATTGTTCCCTGCCACAGAGTCATCTCATCCGATGGATCACTGGGGGGATTTGCAGGGGGCCTGAGGTGGAAGAGGTTCCTTCTGAAACTGGAAGGAGCACTGTGAATCGCGTCATATTCCTCGGAACCGGGGGTGCGCGGTTTGTGGTTTTCCAACAGATTCGTGCTTCTGGCGGCATGTGGATGGAACTGGACGGGACAACACTTCTGGTTGATCCCGGGCCCGGCTCACTTGTGAAGATGAGGACGAAAAAGGAAAAACTGGACCCGCGGAATCTGGATGCCATAGTCCTCTCGCACGCGCATCTTGACCACTCTGCGGATTTGAATGTGGTGATTGAAGCCATGACAGAAGGGGGATTCAAGAAGAAAGGTCAGGTCCTTCTTCCCAGGCAGGCCATGGAAGAGCCAGGTCTGGTTCTCGATTACCTGAGAGAGTATGTCAATGGCTTTCAGGTGATGGTGGAAGGGGGGACCTATCAGGTTGGAAATGTCGAACTTGAAACCCCAATCAAACACATCCATGGCCTGGAAACATATGGGATTAACTTCAGGCTGGAAGACTTAACCCTCTCTTATGTTTCAGATTCGCGCTACTTTGAAAAGCTGGCAGAGGTTTACAATGGAGATGTCCTCATTCTGAACGTCGTCAGGGCAAAGCCGAGCAACTTAGACCATCTGTGCCTGGATGATGCAAAAGCGATCATATCAAAGGTCAAGCCAGGGCTGGCCGTCCTGACCCATTTCGGGATGACTGTGATAAAAGCTAAACCGTGGGTTCTGGCCGAGGAGATGTCTAGAGAGACTGGAGTTAAGGTGGTTGCTGCCAGAGATGGGATGATTCTGGATCTGGCCGAGTTCACCAGCAAGAATGAGAAACCATAGGGTAAGTGTATGTGAATTAAGAACTTGCTTCTCCTGCGGGCCATGTCATTTTTTCTTGACAAAATGCTTGACAGCAGACCGTGCCGATGTATAGAATAGCGCATATTTCGTGATTATTTTCACAATCCTTTTTTGTATTGGCATACGTTGCTAATGTTTGCTCTCGATGTTCCGTCCTGTCTTCTAGTAAATCTCGTCTTGCCATTCTGTAAGAGAATGGGTGCCGACAATTGAGATGCCGGTACCTGTTTTTGCCATAGTAGGCAGGTCAGGGAGCGGGAAGACAAAGTTCATTGAAAGTCTGATTCCTGAGCTCAGGTCACGGGGCCTCAGGGTGGCCTATGTGAAGCACTGCCACAAGGGATTCAGTCTCAACCACCGGGAAAAAGATTCTGGCAGGGTTTCAGAGGCTGGCGCAGAGGTTGTGGTTCTAGTTTCACCAGAGAGAACAGCCACAATAGAGAGAAGGGGCAATACACTCTCTGAACTGGTAAAGGAACTCGCCTCAAAGGCTGATATTGTTGTGGCAGAGGGCTTTAAGGCTGAGCCCATCCAGAAGATCGAGGTCTTCAGATCTGAGCTAGGTGGTCCTCTTGTGTGTGGTTCTGATCCGGATCTTTTGGCTGTAATTTCAGATGAGGCGGTTGCTATAGATTTGCCCACGTTTGGGTCTGAAAAGGCAAAAGAGGTTGTGGATTTTCTGGAGGCAGCGATAATGGGGAAGAATGAGTTGGAAGCAGAGGTTGAACTAGAGGTGGATGGTTCACCTGTCGAAATGAAAGGCTTCGTGAAGTCGGTGATTTCTGAAACAGTGATTGCTATAGTTTCCACTTTGAGAGGAGTGGGGGAGCCGATTGAAATCAAATTGAGAATCAAGAAAGGAAAGGGAGGTGGTAAGGCCTGAGTTTTTTCGCGACTTAAAGGCACAAGAGTATGAACGAAAAGTGGGGGGTACGCTTATGAAGGTTACAAGAAGGAGTTTCTTAAAGTTGACTGGCGGAACACTCGCAGCCGCTACAGTCGCCAACCTGGGCTTTTTGAAAAAGCGCGCGTATGCAAAAGGCCCGGCTGAGCTGAAAATAAAGTACGCGAGGGAGACCACATCCATCTGTCCATATTGCGCAGTTGGTTGTGGTCTAATTGCTCATGCCAGTGGAGGCAAGATAATCAACCTCGAAGGTGACCCCGAGCATCCCATCAATGAGGGAAGCCTTTGTTCCAAGGGGAGTGCTCTTTTCCAGGTGGCCAACAACGAAAAGCGCCTTAGAAAAGTGATGTACAGGGCGCCGTACTCCAATAAATGGGAAACAAAGACTTGGGATTGGGCCCTGGACAAGATTGCCGCCAACATGAAGAAGACCAGAGACGACACCTTCGTGACCAAAGATAAGAAGGGCAGAGTGGTCAACAGGAACGAAGGTACAGCCTGCCTTGGCGGAGCTGCTCTGGACAACGAAGAGTGTTATCTCTACTCCAAATTCGCCAGAACACTTGGTGTTGTGTACTTAGAACACCAAGCCCGCATATGACACTCTTCTACCGTCGCCAGTTTGGCGGAAAGTTTCGGTAGAGGGGCAATGACTAACCACTGGATCGATATTCGTAATTCGGATTGCATCATGATAATCGGCAGCAATGCCGCCGAGAACCATCCGATTTCGTTCAAATGGGTCACCAAGGCGATAGACAAGGGAGCGACTCTGATAAGTGTGGACCCCAGGTTCACACGAACCTCTTCAAAGGCTCATATCTATGCACCGATTCGTTCTGGTACTGACATCGCTTTTATCGGTGGCATTATCAATTACTGTTTTTCCAATAAGCTCTACAACAAAGAGTACGTCGTCAACTACACGAATGGAGCGCACCTGATCAACTCCGGTTACAAGCTCAACGACGGGCTCTTCAGTGGCTTCAGCCGTGGTAAGAGAGCTTATGACAAGTCCTCGTGGCAGTATCAAAAGGACGCTAAGGGCATACCCAAGCGAGACCCAGGTTTGAAGGACAAGAACTGTGTTTTCAATCTCATGAAGAAGCACTACTCTCGCTACACTCCAGAGATGGTCAGCAAGGTAGCGGGATGCCCGAAGGATGTTTTCCTGAAGGTGGCGAAGGCATACTGTGACACGGGTAAGAAGGGAAAAGTTGGAACCATAATGTATGCCATGGGAACAACTCAGCATACACACGGCACCCAGAACGTACGCAGCTACGCACTCCTACAACTCCTCCTGGGAAACATCGGACTTGCCGGCGGTGGAATCAACGCTTTGAGAGGCGAATCTAATGTTCAGGGCTCGACCGACCACTGCCTGTTGTTCCACATAATTCCGGGGTATCTCAAGACCCCGAGGGCAGACAATGTCAGCCTGAAAGCCTATTTGGAGAAGTGGACACCGAAGTCCAAAGATGCAAGGAGTGTGAACTACTGGAAGAACCTTCCGAAGTTCACGGTCAGTTTGCTCAAGGCTTTCTTTGGAAAAGCTGCAACGAAGGCTAACGATTTCGCCTATGCATACCTGCCCAAAATAGAGGGGAACTATTCTCACATCGCTATGTTCGAAAAGATGTATGAGGGCGGGATCAAAGGGCTCTTCATACTCGGGCAGAACCCGGCGGTTTCTGGGCCCAATGCTAGGATGGAAAAGAAGGCAATGGAGAACCTGGATTGGCTTGTGGCTGCCGATCTCTGGTCTACTGAGACTGCCAGTTTCTGGAAAGGGCCAGAAGCCAATGCCAAGAAGATAAAGACCGAGGTGTTCCTATTGCCTGCTGCTTCTTCAGTTGAAAAAGAAGGTTCTATTACAAACTCCGGTAGATGGGGACAGTGGCGCTACAAGGCCGTAAACCCGCCCGGCGATGCAAAAGACGACCTCTACATTCTGAGCGGGGTCTTCACCAGACTGAAGAACCTCTACAAGAAAAAGGGAGGCAAGTACCCGGATCCTATCCTCGACTGCGCCTGGAACTACGGTGAACATCCAGATCCTCACATGGTCGCAAAGGAAATAAACGGCTATGACTTGAAGACAGGGAAACTTTTGGCGAACTTCACCAAGCTCAAGAGTGATGGGACGACCTCTAGTGGCAATTGGCTATACTCGGGCAGTTACAATGAGGGTATAAACATGATGGCTCGCAGAGGCAAGGAGGATCCGACTGGCATCGGCCTCTATCCTAACTGGTCCTGGTGCTGGCCCGTGAACAGACGGATCATTTACAACAGGGCCTCCTGCGACCTCAAGGGTAAGCCGTGGGACTCCAGACACCCGGTCATAAAGTGGGACGGGACCAGGTGGGTCGGCGACGTTCCTGATTACGGGAAGACGGTTCCACCGGAGAAGGGTGTTGGAGCATTCATAATGAAGCCAGAAGGCTATGCGAGGCTGTTTGGAATGGGTCTCAAGGATGGGCCCTTCCCTGAGCACTATGAGCCGCTTGAGAGTCCGGTCAAGAATCTTCTGTCCGGCACTCAGAACAGTCCGGTGATAGTGGTCTGGGGTTGTGCGATGGATTGCGTGGGTACATCCAAGGACTATCCGATAGTCGCGACTACCTACAGGGTGACCGAGCACTGGCAGGCTGGAGCGATGACCAGAAACCTTCCTTGGCTTACGGAGCTCATGCCGGATATGTTTATCGAAATGAGTAAATCTCTTGCCAAGGCAAAGGGAGTAAAGAACGGAAGTATGGTCAAGGTCATCACGGCACGTGGCGAAATAACTGCCTATGCGCTGGTCACAGACAGGTTCAAGCCTTTCAAACTGAACGGGAAGATGGTCGAGGAGATAGGGATGCCCTGGCACTATGGTTATGAAGGGATCTGCTGCGGTGCTACTGCAAATGACCTTACACCGCATGTGGGTGATGGAAACACCATGATCCCTGAGTACAAGGCATTCCTTTGTGACATCAAAAGGGCTTGATAAAGGGAGGTAGACTAAAATGGCCGATATGGCTTTGTACATAGATCCAAGCAAATGTATGGCCTGCAGAGCTTGCCAGGTGGCCTGCAAGCAGTGGAATGGTCTTCCTGCAGAGCGGACCACCTTCTTCAGTGGACCCGGCTATCAGAACCCCGGCGATCTTTCCCCAAAGACCTGGACTCTGGTCAAGTTCTTCAAAGAGGAGTATGTCGGAGACAAACTGGAGTGGCGTTTCAGGAAGGTTCAGTGCATGCACTGCGAGGACCCCGGCTGTGTGACCGTTTGTCCCGTCTCACCCAAGGCGGCCACGCGCGATGAGAAGTGGGGCTTTGTGTACATCGACCACAGCCGGTGCATTGGCTGCGGCGCGTGCATGATAGGATGTCCTTTTGGCATTCCGCACGTAGACGAGGCAATGGATGAGCCCAAATCCAAGAAATGCACAATGTGCAACGACAGGGTTGTGAGCGGGCTCGTGCCAGCGTGCGCCAAGGCCTGTCCCACAGGTGCGGTCAGCTACGGGACGAGAAAAGCGATGATGGTCAAGGCTGAAGCCAGGGTCAAGGAGCTTAAGAACATGGGGAAGAAACCGTACATCTACGGGAAAAAGGAGATGAAAGGTCTCCATTCGATATACGTTCTTCCCGAAGGCGTCGACAAGTATGATCTGCCCAAGAATCCGAAGATTCCTGAGGATGTCGGCTATCTTCACGAGCTCCTGGGGCCGATGCTCGGAAGCTCCAAGATCTCTGCCGCGCTAGTTGGCATGGCAATAGGCTGGCTGAGGAAGAGAGGGGCCAAGAAGGAAAAGGCATCCGCCTAACGGGCACTGGATGGAGTTTTGTGTTGCGAACCGCCTGGGCATCAGTATTATGCTTGATGCTCAGGCTTTTCTCGGAGGATTAGATGGCTCTCAGCAGCGCCACCAAGGTGAGATCTGAACTGGAAATATACAAGGAGAAGACCGGGGAGAACGCTGATGTATTCGATTTCTTCCATTCGGTACTGAAGGTCCAGAACAGGACGTACAAGAATTCCAGGGTATCATTCCGCGTCAGCATTGCCGCGCTTCAGGAACGCTTGAAAAACTCTCAGAGGCTGGTAAAGCCACGAGAGATTTCCATCCCCAGGCGCGAATACCTGGAGACACTCAAGAGGATTGAAGGCGAGATCAACAAAAGGTGGATGGTAGGAAAAAGGCTCAAGCAATTTTCAAGACTTGAGGAACTTAACAGCGATAAATTCGCCGGCTTCATTAGCGGCATGGTTTCAGGGAAATCGGGCTACTTGAAAGGCCTACCGACAAAGACACATACAAAGAAGGCTACCCTTCAATTTGCGCTGGAAAGTGCGGCCATGCCCTTCATGGCAAAGATCTCTTCGGATGTTTCCAAAAAAGTCGACCTATCTCTCTGGCAAAAAGGGACGTGTCCAGTTTGCGGAAGATATCCCGTGGTTGCGAAGATGAGAAAGGATGACGGTGCTAGATTTTTGTATTGCGGATTTTGCGCAACTCAATGGCGCTTTCCGAGGCTCACCTGCGTGAACTGTGGAAATACAGATCAGTCCACCATGAAGTACTTCTTTCCTGAAGCGGACAGGGGACACAGGGTCGATGTGTGTGATGTGTGCAAGAAGTCGGTGAGGACGACAGATGAGAGAGCCCTGGGAAGGGAGACGTTCTTTGAGGTGGAGAACTGGGTGACATCTTATCTAAATGATGTGGCCATACGTGAAGGCTACAAGCCTCTCGGATAGGGAGAAAGACATGGCCAGGAAAGTTCGAGGTTGAAGGGCCAATGATAAAAGACTCTTCTGAGTTCAAGACTATCCGGTATGAAAAGGGCGAACCTGCAACTCGAACAGATATGGTCCCGAGAGAGTCATCAATCGATATCTATCTTTGTGGGACAAGACTCGTCACTCTTCAGGCGTCGCCGAATCAGTTGATCGAACTGGCGGTTGGCTTCCTTCTTTCCGAGGGGTTGCTTGAGACGCTCTCTGAATATGAGACTGCATCGATTGATGCTGAAAGCAAAGAAGTAAGGGTGGAGGCAAAGAACCGGTCAAAGGTCCTTTCCAGACTCCTCGACAAGGGAGATGTCATAAGAACGTCAGGTTGTAGCAGGGGTATGAGCTTTGGCGGGTATGACATGATAGGAAAGGTGAACTCTGACCTCTCTGTCTCAACGGAGAAGATCAAGACGATGACCAGAGAGATGCTCAAGGCAGCGGATCTCCACAACGCGTGTGGAGGCGTTCACTGTTCTGCACTGGTCAAAGGCTCAGAGGTCATCTCCATGAGTGAGGACATTGGCAGGCACAACACGATCGACAAGATAGTTGGGCAATGTTCCTTAAAGGGCATTGACATGTCAGAAGGTTTCCTCCTGACCACAGGAAGGATATCCTCTGAAATGGTCGCCAAATGTGCGAGGTCCAGAATTCCAGTTATCGCCTCCATGACCTCGCCCACAGATCTGGCTATCCGCATTGCAGACAAGCTGGGTGTGACAGTTGTGGGATATGTCCGGGGAAACAGAATAACCGTCTACACTCACGCGGATAGGATAACGAACTAACATGAGGTACGAAGAACGAACGAAATAGGGCCACGCCATCGGAGAGGGCATGAGGCATATTTCGTCCTTCGTCGGCATATGCCGACGGAGGAGAGTGAAAAACGAAGGACGGCGGAAGGTGAAGAATTTCGGAATTTCGAAGGTAGGCAGGGAGAGATGGGAATTTCGATGGGGTTTGGAGGTGCAAGGAGTGGAGAGTGGAAGCATTCGTACTGGCTGGCGGAGAAAGCAAAAGGTTTGGGTCCAATAAGGCTCTCTACAGGGTTGGCGACGAGACTCTGCTTGAGATACTGTTTAGAAGGATGTCCGATCTCTTCGATAAAGTTCGAGTACTGACAAAAGACAGCAGTCTGTTCAAGGGTTTGGACTTCGAAGTCCTGGATGACGTGAGAGAAGAGTGCTGTCCACTCTCGGGCATCTATTCAGGGCTGAGGTATCTCAGAAACGGGAAGGCGTTCTTTCTGGCTTGCGATTTGCCGCTTGTGCAGAGCAGGCTGGTCAACCATATTGTGGAGCAGAGCCAGGGGTTCGATGCCGCTGTGCCCCGGACTGCCATGGGATTTGAACCTCTTTGTGCGGTGTATGATGTCGCTTGTTTGGACGCTATCGAGGACCAATTTGTTTCCGGGAATCTGAGGGTTGTTTCGTTTTTGAATAATGTGAAGACAAAAGTAGTTGAAGAAGATGAACTGAAGAGGTATGACAAAAAGCTGGTTTCTTTTGTTAATGTCAATACTCCTGATACTCTGGGTATGGTCCTTGAACTGCTAGCCAGAGAGAAAGGAAGACGATGCTCATAGACTACTGCGGAAGAAAGGTCGATTACCTCAGACTCTCCGTCACAGACAGATGCAACTTGAGTTGCACATATTGTTCTCCCGGACATATCGAATGGCAGAGGAGGGGCGAGATTCTCTCCTATGAGGAAATGGTGACGCTTATCGACATTACTGCATCAATGGGTATCAAGAGGGTCCGCTTAACCGGTGGTGAACCTCTGCTGAGAAGAGATTTCGTTTCTTTCGTAGAGCAGATAAGAGCACTCGACAGGCCGCTTGACCTTTGCTTGACGACAAATGGTATTCTCCTCCCTGACCTTGCAGGAGAGCTGTTGCGGGCAGGGGTCACAAGAGTGAATATTAGCCTCGATACTCTTGATGAGGCAAAGTATGAGAGGATCACGGGCTCGAAGGCGCATAAAAAGGTCCTGAACGGCATCGAGGTTGCCCTGCGCCTTGGGTTCGATTCTGTGAAGGTCAACGTCGTTTTGATCAAAGGTTTGAATGATGATGAGATAGATTCCTTTGTCCGCATGGCTGAATTCAGGCCCCTTACCGTAAGGTTCATAGAGTTCATGCCCGCTGGACTTGCCGATTGGAACATAGACAGACTAATGCCGTCCCGAGAGATCCTCGAGAGATTCAAGAGGAGATACGGTGATATTGAACAGGTGAAGGCCGACGGGGGCGGTCCATCTCTCGACTACCGATTTCCAGGGATGGTGGGTAAGGTAGGTTTCATATCGTCCGTTACGGAACCTTCTTGTGAAATGTGCAATAGGTTGAGAGTCACTGCTGAAGGTAGGCTTAGACCCTGTCTTTTTTCTGAGATCGAGTTTGACATCAAGACGGCGCTCAGGACGACCAATGCCAGAGATGAAGTGAAGATGGTGATACTTGATGCGCTCCGTGCCAAGCCGGAAGGCCACTTACCGTTGGGTTCGTGTCGGCGGACGGAGACGCCCATGGCGCAGATAGGCGGTTGACCCTCCGCTGACGCTTCGGGAAGTACAAGGAACGAAGTACAAAGGTCGAAGTACGAGGAGACAGGCAACTGCCTCCTCTTTGTACTTTGCTCCTCGAACTTCGTACTTTAGTTGCGCATTGTCTTTAACAGAAGCTTTGACAGGGAAAGAACCGCAAAGGCAGTAACAGCCACTGACACGACAGCTCCTGCGATGTACAACAGGAGGGAAGTCCCTTGCACATGATATAGAAAGAAGCTTCCAAGAGCGCCAAGGAGATTGGAAGCCCCAACAATGTAATCCTGGAGAGACTTCCTTAAGAAAATATCAACTACGATCGCCCCGAACACAAATATCAGGTACATTGAAGCGACGTTGAAGGCTCCCATTGACCTTGCCTTGTTTGTTGGATCTTTCACCAGGGCAATCGTTGACAGAAGGGCTACTACTCCCATGGGAAGAGCTATGACCAGATAGAGCCAGCCAAGGTCGACCATAAAGAAGAGAGCCGCCGATACTACGAACATGACGAGCGTGAACCAGAAACCCATCCATGCCGCTGCAACGGGTGTGGGGTAGAAGAAAAATGCCTTCTTCTCAGTTATCAGTCCTCCATCCTTGGTTCTTATTGGATGAGAAGGTGAGTGGACCATTATGTGAGCGGACTGCCAGATAATCGCCGTCACAGCAAGAACCCATGGTATCGGACTGGTAAACAGTGTCTCTGGAGAGAAGGCAGCCCAACCCCCTAGTGGAAACAGCGCGATAATAAAGGGGAGCGATAGGTATCCCACGACGTCCCGGAGGAACATTGTGTATACAATGCCAAGGGCAAGTGCTATACACAGAACTGTCGTTGCGAGAGCGTTGAACGTAAACCACACAACTGCAATTGACATTGCCATAAGGATCAGACTGTATATCAGTGCAAGGCCTGAGTGAATTCTTGCTGTGGGTATTGGCCTGTCTGGCCATACGTCCAGGTCCCTCATCCTGTCCCACCAGTCGTTGAATGTGTGTATGCCTGCCGTTGCTATGCATGCAGCAGCAGAGCCCAGGATAACCAGAAGCAGATGAGGCATCCTGCCGTTTGCCAGTATGGCGCCGGCGCCAGTAATAGGAGGCGCCATGGTCAGTAAGAACGGCCTTGTTATCTCGAAATAACTGAAGACTCGTTCAAAGAATGAATACCTTTCCTTTCTGCCAATTCCTCCGTGGCCCATCAGTCCTCTTAGCAGTGGCCCGGCGTGTTCCGCGATTACAGTTCCCAATGAATCTTCCGTTTCCCCTTGAAATGCCGTAGCAACCCTCCTTTTGCAGATTACTTATATCAGACAATCTACAGATTGTCCACCAATCATTGGCTCGCGGGCCAGTGTCGCCTCATACGCCAATGGACCCGGAGTCCAGGCCCAACTCAAACCCCAAAAGCCCTTTTTCCTTGAATTTGGGATTGAGGAAGCGTAAAATGAAGACGATGAAACCAAAGATTGTATCTGTCAACACAAGCAAAGAGAAGGGCACGCGGAAACACAAAGTTCCATGTGTTCTCCTGAAGGTCGATTGTGGTGTGGAAGGAGATGCGCACGCAGGCACACGGAACAGGCAGGTCTCTCTTCTGGCACTCGAGTCCATTGAGAAGATGAGGAAGAAGGGGGCGAATGTGGGCCCCGGAGACTTTGCTGAAAATGTGACCACACAAGGAATAGACCTGGTTTCGCTTTCTGTCGGCACCAGACTGAGGATAGGGGAGACTGTTGTGGAGGTGACTCAGATAGGGAAAGAGTGCCACAGCGGATGTGAGATTCGTGAAATCGTCGGCGATTGTGTTATGCCCAGGGAAGGGATATTTGCCAGAGTTCTGAAAGGGGGAGAGATCAGGTCCGGGAACGAAATACTAAAAGAGAGAGCAGAGGGGTGAGATGAAAGTCGCGATACTTACAGTGAGCGATAAAGGCTCCAGAGGAGAAAGGGAAGACCTGAGCGGAGCGGCCATCAATGAGTGGGTTGAAAGAATGAGGGGCGAGGTTGTCAAGCATGAGGTGGTCCCGGATGAGCCCAAGTCCATAATAGAGAAGCTCAAAGACTACTGTGACGTTCTTGGAGTTGACCTCGTATTCACGACTGGCGGTACAGGATTCTCCCCAAGGGATAACACTCCAGAGGCTACGGCAGCGGTCATAGAGAAACTGGCTCCGGGCGTCTCGGAAGCTATAAGGGCGGAAGGGTTAAAGAACACGCCTATGGCCATGCTTTCCAGAGCAATTGCAGGGATAAGGCGGTGTACGCTGATAGTCAACCTTCCGGGAAGCAGAAGGGGAGTTGTTGAATCGCTAGTTGCCATTGAACCAGTAATCGAACACGCTGTTGAGATTCTGAAGGGTGAGGGAGGGGAGTGCGCGCCTGAGTGACCGTCTGACCCTATTTCACACTCTGACCGATTTTCCAGAATGGCACAAATAGTCATCCTTCCAGATGAGCTTGTTTCCAAGATTGCAGCGGGGGAAGTGGTTGAGCGGCCCGCTTCAGTCGTAAAGGAGTTAATAGAAAACTCCCTGGACGCAGGAGCAAAAAGAATAGTCTGCGAAATGGAAAACGGAGGCAAGAGGCTAATACGTGTATCCGACGACGGCTCTGGTATGACGCACGAAGATGCTCTGCTTGCAATAAGGTCTCACGCAACCAGCAAGCTAACATCAAGCGGCGATTTGCTCAGCATCGCCAGTTTCGGATTCAGAGGTGAGGCACTTCCTTCAATTGCTTCAATCTCGAAGATGGAAATCGTGACCAGAACAAAAGATGATGTGGCAGGCACAAGGGTCGCAGTAGCCGGGGGTGAGGTGAAAGAAGCAACCGAAGCCGGTTGCCCCGTGGGGACGTCTGTAACAGTGAGAGACCTCTTCTACAATGTCCCGGCCAGGAGGAAATTCCTGAGGACCACTCAAACTGAGCTCTACCACGTGGTCAATGCGGTCACATCTCTTGCTCTTTCCAGTCCTGAAGTGGCCTTCTCGATGACACACGATGGTCACAGCCTTTTTGAATTCCCCTTTTCTTCCTCTGTCAAAGACAGAGTTCTTTCTGTTTTCGGACTGGGATTCGTGAAATCCACTTTGGAGGTGAGCAGCGAAAGCCCTCTGGCCAGGATCTATGGTTTTGTATCCACACCGGAAACCCTTAGCTCGGCAAGAACCAGGCAGTTCATCTTCGTGAACAAGAGGCCAGTGAGCAGCCGTTCTCTGGTGCACGCTGTCTATGAAGGTTTTGGACTGGAAGGCAGAACCAGGCACCCGGCTTTTCTCCTTCTTCTTGAAATCGATTCTGGGAGTGTTGATGTGAATGTTCATCCGACCAAGAGGGAAATACGCATGACGAATGAAAGAGCAATACACGACCTCGTAGCCCAGACTATAAGGGATGCTTTGCATGCGAGTCCCGAGATTCAAGAGAAGACTGAGCCAACATATATGAGGCCCAGACTTGACGGGAAGCAGGGAGCTTTTTGGGGAGTTCAGGAATCTTTTGTCGGATACAGAGGGGAAGGCTTGGAGGCCGAGGAACGGGAGCAGTTGTTCATACCGGAGTTCTGGCAGTTGCACAGAACATATATCATTGCTCAGACAAAGACGGGTATGATCGTAGTTGACCAGCACACCGCCCACGAGAGGATTCTATACGAGGAGATACTAAAGAATGAAAAAGGTTCAGAGTCACAGCAACTCCTCTTCCCAAGACCTGTTGAACTTTCACCTCAGCAGTCTGTCCTTGTGGAAGAGAAGATGGATGAAATAGCCAGGCTGGGGTTTGAAGTAAAAAAGTTCAGCGGAAACACTTTCGTGGTTGAGGCTGTCCCAGCATACCTTGAACATTACAGAGATGAAACATTCGCGGAGTTCATTCAGGAGATGTACGAAGCAGGAAAATCCAAGACGGAGAGTTTTGATGAGATGGCAAAGATGCTCGCTTGCAAAGCCGCAGTCAAGGCAGGGCAGTCACTGACGCCGGAAGAGATGAACTCACTTCTGGACAGGCTTTTTGCCACCAAGGTTCCCTTTTTCTGTCCACACGGCAGGCCAACGGTCATCAGGATGAGTCTTGAGGAGCTGGGAAGGAGGTTCGGACGCATTTGACGCTTCCCGTTGTAATCGGCCCGACAGCGGTGGGAAAGACTACGCTTGCCATAGAGGTTGCCTCAAGAATAGGCGCAGAGATAGTGTCGGCAGATTCCAGGCAGGTCTACAGGTACATGGACATAGGCACTGCTAAGCCGACCGAGGATCAGCTCGGAAGAGTCAAGCACCATATGATCGACTTCATCGACCCGGATGAGCATTTTGGAGCAGGACAGTACGGTTCCAACGCAAAAGCAGCGGTCAAGTGTGTCACTTCCAGCAATAAGATCCCTCTTGTTGTTGGAGGTTCAGGCCTTTATGTCCGCGCACTTGTGGAGGGTTTTTTCCCTGCTCCACCAGTGGATAGGAGATTAAGAGAGAGAATCCTTGCGACGGCAGAAGAGAAGGGGACAGGATTTCTACATGAACGACTCAAGACTGTGGACCGTGAGGCAGCCGACAGAATCCACCCCAACGACCTTCAGCGTATTTCGAGAGCCCTGGAGGTTTTTGAGCAGACCAAAACGCCAATCTCTGAGCTTCAGAAAGGCAAGAAGGAAAACACGTTCAGGCCGCTCTACATTGGTCTTGCCAGAGAAAGGGGCCAGCTCTACGGAAGGACGGAGTCCAGGATTCTGAAAATGGTCCAGCTCGGATTCGTGGAAGAGGTGGAACGGCTTCTGGACATGGGATATTCTTCTTCATTAAACTCTTTCGGCGCAGTCGGCTATAGAGAGATGGCTGCACATCTGTCCAGGGAAATGACTCTTGATCAGGCAATAGCAAAAACAAAGAAGAACACAAAGGCCTTTGCCAGAAGGCAGCTCGCATGGTTCAAGTCGCTCGAGAACGTCCATTGGATCGACCTCTCCTCTGACCAGGACGAAAAGAGGGCAGTTGATACGATGACGGCACTGATAAAGCAACGGTGCTCCTCAGGCGCATAACCACAAAAGTCCAAAAGTCCATACCTGTCCCCATACGCATACGCGAAGGACAGATTCCTAAGTACTGAGTGCAAAAGAACTTGTACTTCGCACTTCGTACTTCGTCCTTCAGTGGCAAGTAGTTTGGCCTTGCAGAAGCGGTTTGCCCAAGTATAATATGAAAGAAGGTCAAGGCTCGGCCTAGGCCGGGGAGTCGCCGATGGCAAGGATCAGGATAACTAGAAGGGAATTCCTAAGAAACCTGACTCTGGGGGCTGGGGCTACCGTTGTTGGACAGAGTCTCGTGGGTAGAAGTATCAAGAGCGCCCTGGCAAGAGATGTGGCGAGCCCGGTCGTTGTGGTCAAGGATCCAACAGCCACAGACTATCCAACCATCAACGAGCCTGTGGTGCAGGCGATGATGGATGCAGGGATAAGAGCGCTTGGCAGAAATGAAGACCTGGGAGAAGCATGGAAAACTTTCTTTCCCCGTGTTGACGAGACTAGTGTCATCTCGATAAAGGTAAATTGTTTCCTCACCCTCTGTAGCCATCCTCAAGTCGCGAATACAATCATAAATGGCCTGACACAAATGGACTTCGGTGGTACTCCATTCCCGGAGAACAATATCATCATTTGGGACAACAGGGACGACCGGCTCATCAACGGTGGTTACACAATAAACGATGGACCAACTGGCGCAAGATGCTTCGGCACAAACCACTCTGGGGCAGGATATGACTACAGTTATGATATGGATATCAACGGCGTGATCAGCCATCCAAGTAGGATTATGAAGGATATATGTGATTACATGATAAATCTTGCCGTCCCAAAGGACCACTCAATTGCGGGTATCACTCTGTGCATGAAGAACCACTACGGGTCTATCAACAACCCGGGCTCGCTACACTCAGGTAGGTGTAATCCATACGCCCCCATACTGAATCAGCTCATCAGAGACCAATTGAACAGAAGAGAGGGCATCTTCATCATCGATGGTATGTTCGGCATATACACCGGAGGCCCAGGAGGAGCGCCACAGTTCATCTGGAATGGTCTCATAATGTCAAATGATCCAGTCGCGTGTGACTTCGAAGGGAAAGTTGCCATAGATTTTGAACGGCACAAGCGCGGCATGAATCCAACCAATGCACCAATGATCGATACTGCAAAAGATTTGGGAGTTGGAACCTATGACGAGAACAGGCGAGAAGTACGTCTTATCGAGAGTCCGAGTTTCAAGATGATGGGTTTAATTCCGTCCGATCCTGTTCTTGGCCTGTATCGCAGCAAACCAAATCCATGCAGGTATCATACGAAGATAGGGTTTTCACTGATAGAATCTGCTCACGTTGACCTGGCCGTTTATGACCTCAAAGGAGCCAGGGTGACAACTCTCAAGAGCGGTCCACTCGATGATGGAGCATACACCGTTGAGTGGGACTTGAGAGACAGGAAGGGTCACAAGGTTCCAGCAGGCAACTATTTCTACAAGCTTACACTGGACAACGGATTTACAAGAAGTGAAAGGATGGTGGTGCTGAAGTGAAGATTGCGTCAAGAATTCTTCTTGGACTTGCTCTTCTCTGTCTGGTTTCGGCCTTCTCCTGCTCCAGGAACGAAAATGGGGGTGGTGGAGGCGGCGCCGTGTTCCCCTGGTATTTCCTCCCGGGTGATAATGAGATAAGCGGGTGGGCTTGGGACGGTTCGTATGAAACTGCAACGACAACACAGGAGCTCTGGGCCTGGATAGATGGTGCGGGCCAGGTTTTCATTGACCATGGTTTCTCATCTTGTGCCAGGCAAATATACAAGGGCTCGTTGTCCGGTTCCGAAGTAAAGATCGAATATCTTTACATATACGACCAGACAACTGATTCCAATGCCTACGGTGTTTATCATGACCCCGGATCAGGTACGGGTACCCCCTGGACTGACGACCCTGCGGGAACTGAGGCCAGAATAAACGACTTTGGGATAGACACCTATGTTATCGATTTTTGGCAGTCAAAATACTTCGTGACCATCACCATTTGGGACAAGAGCAGTGAGGCTCTGGATGTCATAAAGCTATTCAGCCATAACATATCTGACAAAATGCCGGGTAGCTCAACCACTACCAGGCTCCCTTCTGAAGGATGAGCAAAGGAATATCAAGAAGGGAATTTCTGAACAGGTGCTACGGCCTTGGTGTGGCCGTGGGTTTGGTTTCTCTTCTTCCCAGTATAGAATCCCTTTCTGCCGGGGAAGATGCAAAGATAGACCTTGCGGTTGTGAACGGTGACCCACAACCTGCAGTCAATAAAGCAGTTGAACTCCTTGGCGGAATCTCGTCCTTTGTCAGGCCAGGAGATAGGGTTCTGGTGAAGCCGAACATGTCGTTCGCCAACCCGCCCAACTGGGGGAGTACAACCGACCCGAGGGTGGTGAGGGCTGTGTCTCTACTCTGTCTGGCGGCGGGAGCCAAGAAAGTGGTGATCATGGATCATACTCTGCGGGCTGCCGAGGCCTGTTTGAAAGAATCTGGGATAAAGGATGCGGTCTCTGATCTCGATAAGGTCGCTGTTGTGACTGCAAACACTGAGAGATTCTTCACCGATGCTGAGGTACCTGATGGTGATGCATTGAAAACAGTGGCTGTGGTTAAGCAGCTTGGAAAAAGCGAGTGTTTCATCAATCTGCCGTGTGCAAAGTCGCACGCAGCAACCGGAGTGAGCTTCGGCATGAAGAATCTTATGGGCCTTGTATGGGACAGGCAGTACTTCCACGAAAGGACAGACCTGAACAAGGCCATTGCTGAACTTGCCGCTCTGATAAAGCCTGACCTTACAATACTGGATGCAACCAGAGCGCTCTTGAATGGTGGGCCTGGAGGGCCAGGAAAGGTGAAGGAGCTTTCCACCATTGTCGCGGGCACGGACCAGGTGGCTGTGGACAGCTATGGCACATCACTTGCCCCGTGGTATGGGCAGACCTTTACCGGAAAGCAGGTTCGGCACATAATCGAGGCGTACAATCTGGGCCTCGGTGAAATAGACTTAGAAAAACTGAGGGTAAAGAGGGTGAGTGTTTGAGCGAAGAGCCGGTCATCATATCTGGCCCTTCCAGGGTGAGGGGGACAATTCAGATAGTCTTCCTCGTTTTTTTTCTGCTTCTTTTCATTTTCACGTTGTTCCCACTGCAAGAATGGGTTCCCCCCGTAGACATTCTACTCAGAATTGATCCAGTCGCGGCACTTGGTTCGCTGATAGCAACAAGAACCTGGGTATACCGGATGTTCTTTTCTATTCCACTTATAGCGCTCACCCTGTTTCTGGGAAAGTTCTTCTGTGGATACGTGTGTCCGACCGGGACCTCAATCGACCTCTGGAGAAGGCACGTGCTGCGAAGATATCATGACGGTCTTCCCCGGAAAGACCTCACCAGATGGAAGTACTATACTCTCTTTCTGATCCTGACCAGTGCAGTCTTCGGATATTCTCTCATCTGGCTGCTCGATCCATTATCCATCTTTGTAAGATTCCTGACCCTGGCAGTGTACCCTGCCGTCGTTTTCATTCTTGATGGAGCTCTTGCCTTAATCAGTCCTGCAGCCGATAAACTGGACATCACGTCCCTGGCATATAAATCTATTTTCCAACCCTCGTTTCAAGGCGCGCTTGCCATACTTGCAGTATTCGGCACAATCCTGATGCTTGAGCTTGTCCAGAGGCGTTTCTGGTGCAGAAACCTGTGTCCTCTCGGAGCATTTCTGGCTCTTCTTTCCCGGTTCAGCCTGTTCAGGAGGCACGTACCATATGATTGCACAGAGTGCGGAGAGTGTGAAGAGGTCTGTCCGATGGGGGCCATATACGAAGGAGGAAAGAAGAACGTTCCTGCTGACTGCATAGAGTGCTACACGTGTGCCTCAGTCTGTCCAGCAGGAGAGATATCTATAGTTGCTGGCAGACCGGCCGGGCCATACAGTGTGGACATTCAAAGGAGAAGGGTGCTCGGGTCGCTGGGTCTGGGATTTGTTGCTGCTTCCATGTTCAGAATGGACGCGCTTAGGGTGAGCAGGAATCACAACTTCATAAGACCACCAGGGTCAGTTCCAGAGGACCTCCTTTTGTCAAGATGCTACCGGTGTGGAGAATGCATGAAGGTCTGTGTCACAGGAGGTATTCAACCGGCAATTCTGGAGGCGGGCATAAGTGGGCTTTGGACACCTCTTCTCGTTTCGAGGATTGGTGGCTGCGAGAAGACGTGCAACCTGTGCGGTCAGGTCTGCCCGTCCGGTGCGATCAGATCCCTCTATCTAACAGAGAAGACCTTTGTCAAAATGGGAACCGCCACCATAGACAGAACAAGATGCATTGCGTGGGAACAACAGAAGCTCTGTCTCATATGTGATGAGATATGCCCATTTGCCGCCATAGATTTTAAGCTTGTTGCTGATGCCGAAGGCGAATCGAAAAGGCCATTTATCAACGAAGAGGTCTGTACGGGCTGCGGCCTGTGTGAGCAGAAATGTCCAGTTGAGGGCACATCGGCGATAGTGGTGAGTCCCATAGGGGAGGAGAGGCTCATTGCCGGGAGTTATGTGAGTAATCAGAAGATCGAAGCCAGAAGAAAGGCCATTGAGGGCAGGACTCCAATCGAGCAGTTGAAAGAAGAAGAGAGAAGGCGGAGAGGGGAAAAGGAACTTCCTAAAGGATTCATTATTCAATAGCCAGATCGTCGGTACCAGGTTTTATCCTCCGAATACTCGAAGGACCTTCGTCATTTTTGCATTTTGGAGATTTGGGTTAATCCATTGCAACCACAGATTTCACAGATTCTCACAAGATTATTCTTCTGGGTAGGGTTCAGCCATGAGGATGCGTTTGAAATCTGTGGTAATCTTGTGTAATCTTGTGGTTACAGAATTTTTCTCATTTTCAGCCTTGGTGATGAAAAGACTCTTCCTATCTTTACTTCTACCGGCAATAGTGAGCCTTCTAATGGGGAACCCAGCCGTCTCTCAAGAGGTGAGCATCGGCAATCGGAGGACATTCCCCTGGATAAGCCACGAAAGCAAAACCTACTTCGGCATGCAAACGGGCCTCCTTGTCTATGACCACCTCTCAGATGTGTGGAATGCTACCTACGTGGGGGAGGATGCAGCCTCGAATAGGATAAATGTTCTGGGTATGGATGAGGATATCCTCTGGGTAGGTACGAATGGCGGTGTCGCGAATTCAGATGTCAGGCTCGGGGATTGGATAACCTATGATATGGAGGGAGGGCTACCTTCAGACACTGTGTTGTCTCTAGGTTTTGAAGAAGACTACGCATGGGTAGGCACTCCGGATGGTGTGGCAAGGTTCGATAAACTGACTGAAGAGTGGGATGTCTACGACACCACCAACGGCCTCTCTTCAAACATGGTGAACGACATCATAGTCCGTACGGGTAGACTATGGTTGTGCACAGACAAGGGAGTATCGGAATACGATACAGAATACGAAGTCTGGAGAGTACACGTAGATGAGGCTCCCGCGCTTGGCGGACCGATTGAGAGGGTTCATGCGTCTAAAGGAGTTCTCTGGTTCTTTGGTGAAAGAGGTGTTTGCAGGTATGATGAAAACACCCGTTTCTGGTCTGAGTACAGCAAGGACAGATGGAAGCCAGAGAGCGTCCCGGATCAGATAGTCGCTGAAGGTGATTCACTCTGGCTCGTGGCAAGCGGCAAGATATTTCTTTTCGACCCATCCGTTGATGTTGTATCAGAGTTCGAATACAGTTCTGACCTTGGCAAGAAAGAAGTAAGGTATATGAGTGTGACATCCAGTGAGATACGAGTCGCCACTGACAAGGATGTTGCCAGCTTTCGCAGGGGAAGCAAGATATGGAAATTCTATGGACCTGCGCAGGGACTCGCATCGCAGGACTTCCTGACCACAGTCAAATCCTTCAACTTTGACTTCGCGTGCGGGGGTGACGGCTCAATCAGCTATCAAAAGTGGGGTGAGGGTAAATGGTATGAGAGAGAACCACTCAAGCCGATAGAGGAGGAAGTATCGGCCAGGTTGAAGCTTACCAGTGATGAACGGGGGACAGGGGTGATCCTCCCTCATGACAACTCCCTGCTTCTCAAAGGGAGCACAACGTGGAACTTCGAGCGCAGTATGTGCAACTGGTTTGACCCTGAGGGTAGGTCAGATTTGACCCTGTCCGGGAGCATAACAGGGGAGAGATCCCTTTCGGGCAGATATGATGATACAGACTTTGAAAAAACGGTCTATGGGCTCACTTTTCGTGGTGCGCAGAAAGACCTACTCAGGAAAGTGAGCTTTGGTCATGGCAGGAGTGAGTTTGGTCGAGACAAACTGGTAAGGTCACTCGACATATTTGGTGTGTTTGCTGAGGTTGGCTATGGCGAGAAAACGGGAAGGGCGAAGAGACTGGGGTTGTCCGCGACGACAGGCGAAAGAAGGAGTGGATTCGATTCAGACTTTTTTGTAGGGATAAGAAAAGGATTCGACAGTAGCATAGATGACGTAGATTATGTGGAAAGACGTTACTTCTTAATTGACACAGCCGGCATGTGGCTCCCTGTTGTCCATGGTTCAGACGAGGTCTTTCTGGACGACCGATACAGCGGGAACAATAACGCTAACACCTTCCTGGATACCATGATAGGTGGGATAGTCGGTGATTTTGATAGGCTATATCCTGTCTTGGACTACGCTCTTGACAATATCAATGGAATACTTGATTTTCGGTATCCAGTTGATTCGCTGCATGTTCTGGCAGTTAGCCTCAGATCGTCAGTCGGGAAGCGGGAGATTATCGTTCAATCCGATTCAGTCCGCGGGTTCGCTCAAGTGAACAGATATTCTCTGCCAAGAAGTATGATCCCGACGAGTGTGTCTATGTCGATTGTTGATACTTCAGGGGTTGTTCATCCTCTGTCTGAATTCGGTTTGGACGAGGATATGGATGGCCGAGTCGACCCAGAGTATGTTGATTTCAAAAATGGTCTCTTGGTTTTCCCAGAACGAAGGCCGTTTCCTGAAGAGGTTTATACATCAGACGTACATATCTACACGATTCATATCCAGCACGAGACGTTTTTGCCAACTTATGGGCTTTCTCACCGCCGCATTGTAAGGCCTTCGGAGACCGTCAGGCTTGATGGGGCCTTTCTTGAAAGGGGGAATGACTACATTCTCGATTATACGTCAGGCACTTTGATCATTTTGAAGGACGAACTAATAGGGGATAGGACACAGGTCGATGTGACATATGAGTATGAGAGGGATTCAGATGAGCAGTTGAACATGGTTGAAGTGAAGGTCAATCCGAATGACGCTTTCAGAGGTGTGATCAGAGGGATTAGGTTTGATGATGATGAGATGAGCCTTGAAGCCTCAGACATGGTTCATGGGTCAATGGAGATCAGAACGAGGACACTAGGAATGGATTTTCGCGTCCCTGTTGAGCTGGCAAAAGGCGTTGATGACAGTCTTGACGGAATAGGACAGAAGTACTCTGTGTATGCCAGCGGCAAGAGTCTCAGAGCCAACGCATCATACGAATCCTACGGTGACGACTTTGTCTCGTTTGCACCTGAAAGGGGTAGGCTGGGGATGGTGAAAGACGCATACGGGGTCGCAGCCCAATATGACTTCTTTGATTGGCTTGTTGGGGGCGTCGACTGGGGCCGCCAGGCTTTCAGACCTGACAGTGGTGAATTCGAGCCTGTCTGGACCAACGCCCTTGCTTCTTTCATCTTCAGCAAACCGAGGCTCCCTGCGTTCGGCCTCAAAATGGCAACGAACACCACGGCGTTAGACTCTATTGATGAGAGAATGAGACAGGTAGGTTCAGAAATCAGCTACAACATAAGTGAAGAAGAGCTCCCGGGCTTGCCTGTCAAATCCCTGAATCTCAGTTCTAGTTTTGTGAGGACCTGGTGGGACGAGACACCAGGAGACAGTTCCGGGATATATGATGGGGGTTCTTTCATGCTTCTTTCGACGCTCTTCCGAGGGGTCTCGGTGGGCGCGGAATACTTACACAGGTTCGGAAAGCAGGATTCTGTCGGCAGAACAACTTCCTACCAGACTTCAGGGAGCGGCGAAGTCCGGCTAAGTGGAAATATCGACAGAATTCCCGGGCTGTCCTTCTATGGGAAGACTGAGAGGGAGACGAAAGAGGATCCGTATACTGGTGCGTCAGGAAGGAGGGATGGTGATTATGACTGGAGAGACTATGCAAGGATTGGCGTCTATCCCGGCGTCTGGTATGGTCGTCTTTCTTTAATCGATTTCGAATACGAAATCTCGAAGCACTTGTCTGCCCATCTGAGGGACGCATCAGGGCCGCTTTCCATAAGACATAGGTTTCTGGAGGCACCGAACGACTTGCTCGACAACAGATATGAGTCAAAGACTGAGGATTTCGACGGCCGGATAAGACCTCATGTGACTCTATTGTTAGACTTTAGCTATCAGAAAACACGAGAGATGTCACGCGTACTTGATTCCTTCAACGGAACAGAAAGAGACAGGTATGAGGGGAAGGCTGAATACATTCCCAGGTATCGTTCGACTTTCACCCTGCAACACGGCCAGACACGCGATAGATACAGTCCCCTCTCGAGCAGGATTGATTACTCTTCCAGCGCATGGTGGGAGGAGAGATGGACATACTGGGTGTTTACAAAGACGGGCTTCTCCCATTGGTATGCCAAGAATTGGGAAGGTTCCATTGGCAGTGCACAATCATCATTGAATCCGCAATTGAGTGCGACATTCCGAGCAAAGAAGTTTCCGTTGCTGGGGAATGTTGAGTTGAGCAGTGACTTGGGACTCAGGCGCAGCACCAACGATTCATCGGTTACTATGCAGTACGCTGGCGGCTTCCAGTTAGACATCAAACCGATACACCTGCTGAGGCTGAAGACAAAACTGGATCTCGGATACGTTGATGGACTGTCGACCAATCTGGTCATAACTGTAACGGGTACATTCTAACCCACATTCTTGGGAAGGACGAACGAAATAGGGTCACGCCATCGGAGGAGAACGAAGAACGAAGGACCGCGGAAGTTATTAATTTCGCAATTTCGAAGGTGTGTGGCATGGTCGGGTGGAGTTTCGTAGTTTCGTATTTTGGGTTTGTTTCTTATTGCGCACATCCTTCCCATGTTATAAACTCTGTTTCCATCCCTTCCCGTTCTTGGGAAGGAGACCCGAGGGAAATTCTTAATTTCGTGTTTCTGGTTTTATTTTCGATTTTCCCTTCGACAAGCTCAGGATCTCTGACGAGCTTCTATTTTCGTCTTTCGTTTCTAGTAATCTCGTGTAATCTTGTGGTTACTGGTTTGTTTTCTAGTCTTAGGTGAGGAGGTTGTGAATGAAAAAGCTGTCTGTGAGAGACATGGACCTCAAAGGCAAACGCGCTCTGGTAAGAGTCGACTTCAATGTCCCTCTGGATGAGAATCAGAATGTTGTTGACGATACCAGGATAAGAATGACCCTTCCTACAATAAAGCACATCCTGGACACACAGGGGAGTGCTGTTCTCATGTCACATCTGGGCAGGCCTAAGGGCAAGGTTGTGGACACTCTCAGCCTGCGACCTGCTGCAGAGAAGCTCAGCACTCTATTGGACAAAGAGGTGAAACTTGCCCCTGACTGTGTGGGTGATGAAGTGAATCGCATGGTCTGGAAACTGAAGAATGGCGAGTGTATGCTCCTAGAGAATCTTCGTTTCCACCCTGAGGAGAGGAACAATGATGAGGATTTCGCAAGGAAGCTCGCAAGCTTGGGCGATCTCTACATCAATGATGCCTTTGGAACTGCACACAGGGCTCACGCATCTGTGGTTGGGGCAGCACTCCAGTTCGAGAAGAGAGCTGCCGGTTTTCTCATAGAAAAGGAGCTAAACTTCTTGGGTAAAGCAGTCGAGAGCCCGAGGAGGCCTTATGTTGTCGTCATCGGAGGAGCTAAGATTTCAGACAAGATCCCCGTAGTAAAGAACCTCCTCGAGAAAGTTAACAACGTAGTAATAGGTGGAGCCATGGCCTTCACCTTTCTCAAAAGCCAGGACTTGGGTGTCGGCAAGTCGTTTGTGGAAGAAGGTCAGCTTGAAGCAGCTCAAGAGATATTGAGAAAGGCCGGCCATCACAATGTGAACTTCTTTCTGCCCGTCGATTTTGTTGTGGCAAAAGAAAACAAGGATGACGCTGAGACAACTGTTGTGGCAAAGGAGAGCATTCCAGAGGAGATGATGGGTCTGGATATCGGTCCGCTTTCCATTCGCATCTTCATGCACGCCGTACAGGGTGCAAAAACCATTCTGTGGAATGGTCCGATGGGAGTCTTTGAACGCCGGCCATTCAGAGCAGGGACAGAGGCGATGGCCAAGAAACTTGCTGATGAGACTGCCGCTGGTGCAACGACCATAATCGGCGGCGGTGATACTGTTGCGGCGGTCACAATGGCAGACGTTCACGAAAAGATGAGCCACATATCAACCGGTGGAGGAGCTTCCCTGGAGTTCCTGGCTGGAAAATCTCTGCCCGGCATCGAAGCACTTACTGACGCAAGATAACGCCTGCTCATTTCAAATTGGAAATCGTAAATTGAAAACTGCAAGAGTTCCATCAGTTCCCTGCCCTTTTCCGGGGAGAGGAAAGGGTTTTCGTAATTCGTAATCGTCAGCATAGCAATTTCTTAAAGTGGCTGAATATTTATTGTTGACACAAAGAAGCCTTTGCCCTAAAATGACTTAGTCCCAAATCATAAGAGTTTACTCTAAGGAATTAGATGGCCATCTCACAGACTCCCAAGAGACTCTACTACAGCATCAGTGATGTGTCCGAAATGGTTGGAGTTAAGCCCCACGTTCTCCGCTATTGGGAGTCTGAGTTCAGTCTTCTCAAGCCCAAGAAAAGCAAGGCGGGAAGAAGAACCTACACTCAGAAGGAGATAAAGCTAATCCTTCTCATAAAGAAGCTGCTTTATGAGCAGAGGTTTACGCTTGAAGGGGCTAAGAACAGGATTCATGAGCTGAAGAAGGCCAAGTTTCATCAACTTGAGATTCCATTTGACCAGAGGCTTATCTCTGAGTTTATCAAGGACATAAGAAAAGACCTTGAGGAAATACTTCAAGTCCTTTGCAAAGAGTAGATTCTTGTTAGATGCGGGTCCTGGTCTTTGAAGATTTTTCTCTCACAGCATGCAGCTTCCGTACAAGTCTGTCCTTGTTTTCTCCGGGGTCTAGCGGAGTCTGCCCCTTTCTTTCTTCCCGGTTTCGATTGTAAGTAGGATGTGCTCTCTGCATAGTCTGTGAGGTCTGTGTTTCAGGGTTCTCTTTTCGATTTTCGAAGGCGTGGGGGGCGTGGGAGTGGAATTTCAATTTTCGTCTCTTGTGTCTGGTGACTCGTACAATCTGTGGTTAGTGAAGACCCCTGGAACCACAGATTAACACAGATTATCACAAGATTTCTTATTCTCTGGTTTTGAAAAGAGTTCAATGTATTTCTGTGTTAATCTCGTGTAATCTGTGGTTAGATTGTTTTGAGTAACGGGGCGTAGCGCAGTTTGGAAGCGCGCTTGGTTCGGGACCAAGAGGTCGGAGGTTCAAATCCTCTCGCCCCGATTTCGGCATCCGTTGGATGCCGAAAGAAAACCAGGAATTGAGAAACTGAGAGATTCAGAAACTGAAAACCTGAAAACGTAGAACGCTGAATAACTGTGAACAAGTGCGATGTCTGTACATCTGGGCCTTATGTCGTCAATTTCTTAGTTTCCTAATTTCTCAATTTCGAGTAGTTGTATGTGGATTCTATTTTATAGCAGTATGTCATTTCTGGCTAGGGTTCTGCCCAGAGGAGCTGCGCTGTTTATGGCAGACAGGCTCGCAGAGGGCGCATACTTCGTGGCATTTAAGAAAGCCCGGCCAAATGCCATCAAGAACCTCACCTTTGCCCTCAGAGGCCTGAAGACAGAACACGAAGTGAAGTTCATGATACTTGAGCAGTTCAGAAACTTCGGCAGGTTCATCTATGAGTTCCTGCTGCTGCCCTATTTGGATGAACGCAAGCTCGACAAGATGTGTGAGATGTTCGGTCTGGATAAGGTTCATGAGGCCCTCAGAGCAGGCAAGGGTGTAATTGCCCTTACCGCTCACCTTGGAAATTGGGAACTCGGAGCTTCTGCTGTTGTTCAAAAGAAGATTCCGATAACAGCCATAAGCTTGCCCCATTCGACCAGCGGAGTCACAAGATTCTTCGACAATACACGCATTTCCAAAGGGATAAAAGTCGTGTCCATAGATAAGGCCGCGAGAATGGGGCTAAAGGCGCTCCGGGCAAATCAGTGTCTAGCCATTCTAGGTGACAGAGATTTCACAGGTACGGGGATTACAATAGACTTTCTCGGAGGAAAGGCCACGTTTCCAGTAGGTGCGATAAGGCTTGCCGCAAAGGCCGATGCCGCTATCTGTCCTATTTTTGCGATCAGATCCAAAGACGGAAACTACAAACTGTACTGCGAAGACACCTACAGGGTTGAAAAACTTCCGGATGGGAAACCAGACATAAAGGGTGCCCTCCACAAGTACGCTGGCATACTTGGGGAGTATGTTCGGAAATTTCCCACCCAGTGGTATGTCTTTGACCAGGTCTGGCAGGCTCCTTAGGTGAGAAACTTGAAGTTCGCTGTTCTGATACCTGCCTACAACGAAGAGAAGGACCTCCCACATGTACTCTCCAGGCTTCCGTGTGAAAAAAAGAATATCATCGTCGTCGATGACGGCTCCAACGATTCCACCGCAGCGGTCGCCGCCAAATGTGGTGTCACAGTACTGAGGCAGGGGAAAAATCTGGGGAAGGGGGCAGCTCAAAGGAGAGGCTTCGAATACTTGAAAGATGAACCCTACGACGGGGTGATAACCATAGATGCTGATGGACAGCACGATCCTGCCTTGATACCACAGTTCCTGAAAAAGGCCAGGGATGGCAATTATGACATTGTGGTAGGTACTAGGGTGCTGGAACCAGGCACTGCCATGCCCTTGATAAGACTTCTGACCAATCTCACAACTTCCCTCGTAGTATCTCTCATGTCAGGCCAGAGGATAAGGGACAGCCAGTCAGGATACAGATACCTCTCCGCCAGGGTGATTAGGAACATACCGTTGACGACGAGCAGATACCAAACCGAGTCAGAAGTATTGATAAAGGCAGGCAGGCAAGGCTACAGGATAGGTGAGATGCCCATATCAACGATATACTCCGGGCAGAAAAGCAATGTCAACAAGTTCATAGATACTATGAGGTTCATAGGACTCTGTATTAAGAGCCTGTGGGGGTAGCGGTGATCTTACTTACGAACGATGATGGAATAAGGGCGCATGGTCTCAAGGTTATGAGAGGTCATCTTGAAGAACTCGGTTCGGTGATGGTTGTGGCTCCAGAAGACGAAATGAGCGGGGTCAGCCACTCTGTAACTCTCGAGAAACCCATAAGTGTCCGGTGGATTGATCAGAATTCCGCCGCTGTGGGAGGCACGCCCACAGACTGCGTGCTTTTGGCTGTGCACAAGCTCATGAAGAAGAGGCCGGACATTGTTGTGTCAGGAATTAACCTCGGTCCAAATCTGGGAAACGATGTGACTTACTCAGGTACCGTGGCCGCAGCATTGGAAGCGGCAATTCACGGGATCAAGGCTGTGGCGATTTCAGTAGCCTCCAGAAAAGATCCTGACTTTGAGCCCGCAGCCAGGTTTGGTAAGAAACTAGTTCAGCATCTTGCCGCCCTAGAGGTTCCTACTGGTACGTTTCTGAATGTGAATGTGCCGAATGCACCAAATGGTGAGATACGCGGTGTTAGAATTACACGCCTGGGGAGAAGGACATACAGGGATGATGTGATCCAGCTTGATGATCCAGAAGGAGAGGAATGCTACAAGATTGGCGGCGAGCCAATCTGCGAGATGGAAGAAGGTACCGATGTTGAGGCTATAGAAAGCGCTTTCATATCTGTAACGCCAATCAGCCTCGACCTCACAGACCACACTTTTCTGCGCGAGCTGAAGGAATTGGGTGAAAAGATATCAGACTTCTAAGAGAGTACAGAGTACGCAGTACAAAGCCCATCTCATCCACCCGATGATGTCAAGAAGGCCGGGGGAGAGGGCGAAGGAGGGTCATTGCGAGCCAAAAAGGCCCGGCTTTTCGAGAGAATAGACGAGGCATTTTTGGTCCTCCGTCGGCGCGAGCCGAAGGAGGAGAAGCGAAGCGACGAAGCAATCTAGAAAGGACAGCTGATGCGCTTTGAAGGTTTGAGAAATAAAATGGTCTCTACCCAAATAGAATCCCGCGGGGTCAAGGACAAGCATGTTCTGAAGGCGATGAGGAAGGTTCCCAGACACATTTTCGTGGAGGAGGCTCTCTGGGAAAGGGCGTACGATGACCATCCCCTTCCCATCGGGCAAGGCCAGACTATATCTCAGCCGTACATGGTAGGTTCCATGACCGAAGCCCTCGAATTGAAGGGAAAAGGAAAGGTCCTGGAGATTGGGACCGGATCAGGTTATCAGACTGCCATTCTGGCTGAGATTGCGGAGCAGGTCTTCACCATAGAAAGGATCGAGGAGCTATTGAAGAAGGCGCGGAGAACCCTTGACAGACTCGGTTATGCCAATGTAGTATTCAGAGTTGGTGATGGGACTATTGGGTGGCAGGATCAGGCTCCGTTTGACGCCATACTGGTAGCTGCCGGAGCACCCGATGTGCCCGAGTACCTGTTTGAGCAACTTGCTGAAGGCGGTAGGATGGCAGTACCCATAGGTGACGTACACGGCCAGACCCTTGTGGTGATAAAGAAGGAGGCTGGGAAGCAGGTCAAGACAACCCATTTTGGCTGTGTCTTCGTCCCGCTGATTGGCAAAAACGGATGGCCCGAATAACTATACACAAAGTACAGAGTACAAATTGCAAAGTACAAAACCCGATTCCTCTCTCCCCCTCGATGGGGGAGCCTGTCCTGCCTGCCCTGAGCGAAGTCGGAGGGAGGGGACCCGAAGGGAGCAAGAGAGAGGGTGAAAAGTTTCGATTTTCGAAGGTGTGGGGCGGTGGGAGTGGAATTTCTATTTCCGTGTCTTGTGTCTGCTGATTCGTGCAATCTGTGGTTAGTGTAGACCCTTGGAACCACAGATTAACACACCCTCCTTCGCTGTTTGAGCTACGAAGGGCAGGGATTATCACAAGATTTCTTATTCTCTGGTTTTGAAAAAAGTTCATTGTTTTTCTGTGTTAATCTTGTGTAATCTGTGGTTAAATTGTTTTAGGTTTCGGGGCGTGGCGCAGTCCGGTTAGCGCACCAGCATGGGGGGCTGGGGGTCGGCGGTTCGAATCCGCCCGCCCCGACACTGACTGAAAGAGGAAGATAGAAAACGAAATAAGCCCACGCCATCGCAGAGGGCGTGAGGCATATTTCGTCCTTAGCGGAGCCAGACGAAGTCGAGGAGGACGCAGTCTGGCGGAGTCTGAGAATCTCCTTCATCCTTACATCTTAATCAGCTAGTTACCTATGTGCCAACATTGAGCACGGCTAGGCTCTAGGGCGTTCATGTTTGGGATTTCCTTGTTGACAGGGCCCTTCTAGGGTAATAGAAATAGGAGAGAAATCTGTCGAGGACCTTATTCTTTAAGATCGAAGATGTGAGATCTATGATTGTGTGCCAGGCAGTGAAAAGCAGATTCTACTCCGTTGGCTCAAGCCAACGAAGCACGAAATATGCCTCATGCCATCTAACGATGGCTTGGACCTATTTCGTTCGCCAGGCCTCAACTCTGTCGGCACACGCCGACGAAGGACCGAAAAATCCCTCGTCTTTTCTCTGGAAAAGCCGGGCCTTTTTGGCTCGAGAATGACCCTCCTACGCCCTTCTTGGCTTCGGAGGGCAGGCAGAGATTCTTGCAACCCGCTGTTAGTTCGACAGCGGCAGGCTTGCACCTCTCAGAAACAGGGCTGACATGAGAAAGGGTATCTCGATTGTGGTGGGTGGGGTGGTGGTTTCAGTGGTGGCGGCTTTTGTTGTAGTTGGACATTACCGCGTAAGTATGCAGTACTTTCCTCCCAAACCGATATTGGAATCCTTCTCAACGTCTGGACACGGAATGAAGTTGGCATCGACCAAGAAGGTAATTCTAGCCTTACATATAAATGAATCTGGTGTTGTGTTCGAGGACAGCGTAGTGCAATCTTCAGGCGATTCTGATATTGACTGCGTGGCCTTGGCCCAAGGACTTCAATTCAGGTTTGAGCCTGCGATGAAGGGGGGTAGGCCGATAGACACCTGGGTGAATTTGCGGATCAAATTTCATTCTGAAGAAGCTGGCAGTACCTGCCCAGCAATACAACGAAAGTAACAACTCCAGTAAAGGCTAGTGACGAGGATGCAATGCTGCCATCTGTGAGATTTTGTGGAGGGGCTTTGGGATGAGAAAGATACATATATGGGCTATTGTTTTTTGTCTGTTTACGTTCAGGCTAGCCAACGCGGGTCGTCTTCCCGAAGCTTGGGACCATCTTCCGGCCCTTGGAGAGATTCGCTTTTCAGAAAAAGCTGTAGGTTTTCTTACAGTAGTGCCCCCAGTAGCACCTCAGCGTTTCTTTGTTCTCGAGCGAGAAAAAGGGCTTTTCCATGAGGTCGATTCAGCATCTTTCTCGTCGGAATTCCCAGAACAAGAAGACACTTGTGAGCCCCCTAAACGTTCAACAGCTTGGCTTTGTACAGATAGAAACATCTACTTCGCTGAACCTGCATACTGCTCTGAAGGCGGCAACAGGCATCACATACTCTGGAAGATGGCTCTTGATCGAGGAGTCCCATTGAAAGTTCAGGATCATGTAGACAGATGCCTGTCTATCAGTGGGATACGTATCATTTCAGGTAACCTGTGGTTAGGGACCAGATATAGCGGCGAGTACGGATACTACCCTGGCGAAGGCATCATTGTACAGTCTTTGGATACAGGGGAACTTGTTTGTCGAATTGACGCTGAACACGGAGGGCTTACGGGCGGCCTGGTCTGGGCCATTGCACTCGATCCCAAAACGTCCAATGCAAGGGTGACAACAGAATGGGGTATTAACGAGATCCAGCCGACTGGCAGGATCGTAGGGAGTCTCTTTCTCTACGAAGATTTCAACGGAGAAACAGGGGCTCCCGAAATCCGTGTTTCTCCAACCGAAACCAAGGGCAATCCATTTGCGACCTTGGTCCGTACGATAGGAATCGACGACACGGAAGCCTTCTACAAAACGTTATCCAAAATTCCAAAGGAAATGATGGGTGAAGTCACACAATTATCACCGTTGATCATAGGATCCCAAACTCATCCCTTTGAAACACCTGTGGATAGGCGATGGAACGCTCTAGTCCCCTTCATTCTGAAGGCGACCCAAAACAAGGACCGGGTCAAAAAGTGGTATGCTGATCGTGTCCTCGCGATGTTTGATGATATGGAAGCAAGAAAGTATTTCGTACAGATGTTGAATTCTGCCACCAGACCCTATGAAGTAGGATTCGCGCTGAGATATCTTCGAAGTCGTGTGAGTGGCGAAAACGAGACACGCGCTCAAGAAATGCAAATACTTCGTAGACGAATAGAGCAAGCTATTTCCGACCTGGAGACTATGAATATGCGTTCTACGCGCAGCAAAGAGATAGCCAGGACTTTGGTCGCGCTTGCGCCAGATCTTCAATCGCTTGGCTCGCCAGATGGCTACAAAGCTATCGAAGATTATTTTCAGAAAGCGGATTTCGACTGCCAAAGAGATGCAGTGTTGCTTAAGACCATAGCGGGACAGATTTATCGCAGGGAAGAGCTTGTTCCAGCTTTTTTGATAGCTCTCAGAAGAATATCTGCGGAAAGAGCGGAAGTACTTGCGTCGGTGTGTTCCGTGTTTGACATGACCCGTACCGAGGACTATAGAGGCGCCGTGTTGTACAGCACTGATTATGTTTTAGCGCTTCTGAGTGCCTTTGTCAGAGCGAATGCGGTTGAGGGCGTAGATTTGAGTACGCTTTCAGGATGTGAGCAGGCCATCCTCTCTCAGTTGCGCAATCCAGAGGTTCGGTCAGAATTCGTTAGCCGAATCCGTCCAGGTCTGAAAGGAGATGAGGCGAAATTTGCCGATATTCTTCTTGGCAAATCACAATCTAACTGATATACCTATGCCAGCATTGGTGCCAGCCCCCTACCATCTGAGATCTCAAATCTGAGATCGAAGATTGTGTGTCAAGCAATGACCCGACTAGGCTCTTCTTAGCTTCGTCGGGTCTAGGCCGGGGCCCCCCAGGATTCTAGACAGTTTTTGCCTTTCCCTGGCTACCCTACCAGGGTCATAGGTGGCACACATCTGCTCCAACGTTGAGCACAACCAGGCGCCGGGGCGTTCACGTCTGGCATTTCGTTCTTGACATGGCTGCCTGCCTGTAATAGAAATAAGGTACGTATCTGTCGGAAGGCCTTACTATCTAAAATCTATGATGTAAGATGTCAGATCCTGCAAGGCGTTGTTCAGCAGTCGAGGATGCTCCCCTCGACTTCACTCGGGGCAGGCGGGACAACCTCTCCCATGAAAGGAGAGGATGGAGTAGACAGGAACTCAGACTGCCAGGTAGCATGATTACTGGAAGCCGATCGAGGAAGGAGGCAAAGATGAAGTCACTTGTTGCAAGGGCGGTGGCGATTCCGGTAGTTTGGGCACTATTTTTCTTGCCAGTTGTGGGGCAGGGGAGTAAAGAAACGGAAAGCACGGAAAAGGCAGATCAACATTATGAGAAGATTGAGATGGAAGACCATTGGTTCTTTGGACCACGCTATAAGGTTGGGGGCAAGAAGATAGGAAGCGGCGAGGCAGAAGCTTTGATATACTCCATCGAAGACGGCAAGGCGGAAGGGCACCTTAGGATGTCAAGAACTTACGGCATTGCGAGCTTAGTGGTTATTACTGGGGGAACTGTCCTTTCGCTGTTGTCGATTTCCACCAGGGAGCGTGGTTTCAACTCAGCTATGTTCTGGAGCGGCTTTGGCATCACAGCGGTGGGTTATGGGGTTGGTGATCTATCGAAGAACGAAATAGCAAAGGCGGTCTATCGCTACAATAAGGTCTTGAAGGACAAGTACGGTATTTCATTTCACTGGGCGCCGGAGTCTGGGAAAGCTAAACTTCAGTTGGAATATTCGTACTAAATGATATAAGACCACGGGGACCGCGCCGCCTCCTTCGCCCTCCATGGCTTCCCGTCTCCGCTGTCTTTAGGTTGGCCGGGCTTCGCGTGGGGCTTCGCGTCTGGCTACACTCCCTTCGACTATCACCCAGGACCTTGGACATTTCTGGAGTCTGGCCCCAAGGAAAAAGCCCTTGTCCAACATTCCTCCTTGGTATATCATGGCTTGCGACAGCCTTTTTGTGTCGTTGCTAGGCACGCTCCCTGGCACATGGAGGCTGGAAGCACCTCGATGAGCATAAAAGGCGATCCAGAGCGAAAGGAATCGTGACCAAGAAGCTCGAGGAATGGTTTAGACAGGCTGATTACGATTTGGACACAGCGGAATTTATGTTCACTGGCGGAAGGTATTTCTATGCTATTTTCATGTGTCATCTTTCCATCGAAAAAGCACTGAAGGGTTTGTATGTGCAATTCCGTGAAGCGGCGGCTCCCCGGAGTCACAATCTCGTGTATCTTGCTGAAAAGACCGAACTTCAACTCCCTGAAGAACTCAGCGATTTCATTTCCTTGCTTGACGGGGTGAGTGTTCCGACGCGCTACCCAGATGATCTCCAACGACTGCTCAAGGATTATGACAAGGCAAGGACAAGAGAGATGTTGAAGAAAAGTAGAGAGGTTCTTAGATGGCTACGAGCGAAATCACAGAAGTGATTCAATTCCTTGGTGACTGTCTGGAAGAAAGAGGATTAGACGTTTCCAAGATCATCCTTTTCGGGTCACAGATGAGAGGCGGAGCTGGGGACGAGAGTGATGTAGACCTAGTGATTGTCTCAAAGGACTTCCGCACCAAGGATATCTTCGAAAGAGTAGGGGCCGTCAGACACGCCGTCGCAGTAACAATCAAGAGATTTATGGTACCGCTTGATGTTGTAGGCTTGACTCCTGAGGAATTCGAAAGCGAAAGTCTGCTCGTCGCCCGATACGCTAGCGAAGGAGAGGTGGTCTACGAGAGCAGAAAATAGGACATCTGTCTAGGCGTCTACCATCCAATATCTAAGTTGGCGTGCTAAGTAGCGAAAAGCAGATTCTTCGGCGGAGCCTCAGAATGACAGGCTTGGCCGGTTGTTGTTTTCCAGGAAGTCTTGGAATGAGGGGTATGAATATCCTGCCTAGAGTTGAAGCTATCAGTGGACCTGCTGCTTTGGCGTATGCCTGCCTCATATCTAGAAGCCCTTTTTCCGTAAGACTCTGCCGGGAATTTGCAGGAGAAGTACTATCGATAGTATCTTCTGGCTCTGTGCTTGATGTTGGAACCGGTCCTGGCTACCTTGCACTGGAGATTGCCAAGAGATCAGCAGGCCTCCACGTCACAGGTGTGGACCTTTCACATTCGATGGTGAAAGTGGCTCTCAAGAATGCGCGGGACAATGGACTGTCGGAACGTGTCAGCTTTCGGGTCGGAAATGTGGCCAAGCTTCCTTTTGAGGAAGCGTCCTTCGATTTCGTGGTGAGTAGCTTTAGCCTTCACCATTGGTCAAAGCCTATGGAGTCTTTCAAAGAGATCTATCGCGTGCTTAAGCCTGATTGCAGAGCGCTCATCTACGACCTCGGACGGGACATAACAAGGGCGGACAGAAGACTGTCGCAGAAGAAATACGGACGAATTATGGAGTTCGCCATGTCGAAATTGGTGAGGATCCACTCGTCAGTACCCTCGGATGCGGTCCAAGGAATACTTGCGACTTCAGTAGTCCCCTTTTCAGAATCAACGATGGAAAATGATGGTGTTATTCTCAGGATTATGCTTGTGAGGTAGTCGCCGTATCGGTGCCAGGCGTGATACCTTCACATCTAGATTGCCACGGTTTGCCTGCGGCAAACTGAGTTTACACCGAGCCTGTCGAGGTGCAATGACATTTTTCCCTTATGGGTAAGAACTAGGGGTAATCTCCATTTTCTCGTTACTGTCTTGCTTAGTTCTGCTCCAACATTGAGCACAGCTAAGTCTCAACAGCAGTAGCTCTTAGCATTTCCTACTTGACATAGTCCTCTTCCTGTAATAGAAATCAGACACATGGGTGGTTTGGAGTGTGATTCCAAGTAATTGCAAAAGGAGGAACTATGAGGATAGTGAGACTGATTGGCTCTCTGGCTTTTGTGCTCGGGATCTTCATCGTAGTATTTGCAGGAGTACCCTGGCACGTGATGGTTGCCAATGACCCGGTCGTCCCCTGGTGGCTCAGGATAACAATTTTCTGTCTTCTGGGTGGTATCCTACTAGTCCTGCTGACAGTCGCCCTCGAACAAAGGAAAAACAGGGCGGCAGAAGAGCAGCCTACACTTGTCGAGTCACAATCACAGATTTTGCTACTGAATTCTACAGATGTACCTAACCGCCAGATCACCAAGATTCTCGGTTTGGTCAAAGGACACACTATTTTTGCCATCTGGCTTGGAAAGGATCTTTCTGCCTTGGTGCGACTGGTTCTTGGCGGTGAACTGACTGAGTACACGGAGATGATGGGAAGGGCTCGCAAGGTAGCTACTAATCGGATGATCAGCCAGGCTGAGAAGCTCGGGGCTGACGCAATCATCAACGTGCGCTATATGACCACCAGCGTCATCGGCAGTGCCGCTGAACTTCTAGCCTACGGCACAGCCATCAAACTAAGCAAATAAATCTTCTTGCGGAAGGATTCTTACTGATATGCCTGGAACCCAGTAGCAGACGGCGGACTTGGTGCCTGGCTTTACCCGCAGAATACTCGAAGGATCTTCGACATTCTGAGATGAGAGCATGTGTGTGGCAAGGTTTCAGAGGAGGTGAAGGATGAAGTCAAAACAACCCAAGGAGCAGCCTTTGGTGCGCAGAATCACCGTGGATGAGAGGTTGGCTGAGGATACCATTCGCGTGCTGATCAGTCGACTGCCCAAAGGAGTCAGAGAATTCCGAATCGAAAAGGCACAGTGGGAAGACGAGGAAGAACATTTTGTTGGGCCTGAAACCTATTTGGCGGACATGGGCATCCCCCCCTCTGAGGAGGAAAAGTGGTCGTGGGCAGATTTCCGTGAGGGTCAGGTTTTCCTCTCGGGTAAATTTAAGATTATTGGCAAAGAGGGATCGCCGGAAAACCTCTTGGTCGGACAGGGCCGAAATGAATTCTTGCTTATTGAGCGTCTGGTCAGAAAGAACACTGAAAAACTCTATTTCAGAGCGCTCGAAAGGAGGAAATGAAATGCCAGCCGCCAAACCGATTGATCCAGATGATCTTGTGATTCACGTGTTGAACGTCGGTTTTGGAGATAACATCCTGCTTGAATTTCCAGTCGATGATTCAGGTAAACGGTCGTATGGATTAGTCGACTGTTATAATTCGAAGAAGACCAAGGGATATCTGGAGAAATTGATCCAGAAACGGCCAGGGCGGTCTCATCTGAGATTCGTTTGTGCTACCCATCCCCATCTGGACCACATCAAGGGCATCAGGTCGATTTTGACCGACGCGACATATTGTCCCGAGGAGTTCTGGGAGAGTGGATTCCGTCATAATTCTGTGACCTATCAGAAGATCTTGGAGGCTCTTTCGGAGAATAAGATAAGGATGGTGCGAGTATCGTCAGGAATGGAGCAGTACTTTGGCAAGGTACGAATCACTGTGCTGTCGCCCTCAGTAGCACTTCGCAATCGGTATGCGACATATGGAGTAGATATGAACAACGCTTCTGTTGTGCTCAGGTTAGAGCATCACAGCGAAGACGTCTTGCTCATGGCGGCAAGAGAATATAAGGGGAATACCAGTCTGGAAGCGGAACGTAAAGCAGGTCAGTCGGTTGTTATTCTGGCTGGCGACGCAGAATTTGATAGCTGGGCCCAGATATCCCAGGAGTATCCTAAGCGCGAAAGAACCAGTAAGCACGATCCCTTGGTGAAAAGGATGGTGAACTATCTTTCGTGTGCAGTTGTCAAGGTGGCCCACCATGGAAGTATGCACAGCGCACCCCTTGACATCTATGAAAAGATGAAACCCGAACTAGGGGTCGTGTCGAGCAAGCAGAGGCGGAGCAAAAGAGAAGGGGACAGGCAAACCTTAGAACGAGGTCTGTTTCCTCATCAAACGTCGACGATTGCACTGGAAGAATGTGATGCCGAAATACTGACAACTGACGGAAGCCACGACTCGCAAAAGAAGACTGGAACGGGAGCGAATCAGACGACGACGGAAAAACCAGGCAGTGTTGTTGTGGTCGTACCTCCGGGAGGCAAAGCACGCTGGAAGAAGTTGAAAGATAAAGTAAAAACAATACCCGATCCACCGACTAAGGTGTAAGGTGCGGCCGGAAGAATTCAAGAACCAGCTGCAACTGCCTTCCGGCCAGTCGAAGAGGGCGGTGGAACTGTTCACTCAGGAAGGTGTGCGATTTTTCTCATGTGGTGCTCGGCCTTGAGAACGTGTCTTACTTTTGGTACAAGTTATTAAGAGCCACAGAGGAGGTGGGAGATGGCGACACTCGAGGAACTAAACGATAGAGTTGGCAAGTTGGAGAAACATGGTCGTGGGCGTGTGCGGTTCTTCTTTCAATATCTTTTGTTCCCTGTTTTGATCGTTGTAATAGGGTTCTGGTTCAATCTTCGGCTGGAGAGGGCCAAACAGGAATTTAAACATGTGGAACTGGAGCTAAAACGGATACAAGCGGCACATCAGATGCTTAACGAGCTATTTTCCGGCATTCCTGAGAGAGCCTTTATCGCGGAAAGACTCATCACGAAAATAGTCGATAAACAGCTCTGCGAAGAAATACACAAGATCGTTGAAGATTATTATCTGCGAAAGTTAGAAGAATCGGCTTCAAAAGGCGATCTGGAAACCGTGGAAGAGATTGCGATGGCGGCAGAAGGAATAAACAGTCAAGCCAGCCAAAAGATACTCCAGGCATTGGAAGAACCGCAATTTCAGATTGTTGCTGAGTCGTTCGGGTCTCAGGAGGAAGCAGATAGACGAGCTGATCAACTCCGAAGAAAAGGCTATGAATGTGAAGTGAGGTCTACTCGAACCGGGAAGTTCGAAGTGATTATCGGGGAGTTGGTCTTCAAGGAAGCTATCCTTGAAAGAAAAAAGGGGATTAAGGATGGCTTGGTCCTCAGAGATTCCCCAATCCAGAGAGCATTCGAACACCGAGGCCACGAGTGACCCCACGCCTGGGGACAGTTCTTACCAGTTCAGATTGAAGATGTAAGATTCAAGATTGAAACACTCAGATTACTGCGCGGTCTTCAGGGCGCTAGTAACGAAAAAATGGGTGGAAGGTTATCCAAGACAAAGGTGGTAGGTTTGATCTTTCGAATACTCCTTTCGCATCCCCTTGCTTCAACTTCGGCTAGGGCAGGCGGGATAGGGTCTCTAAAAGAGAAAGCTGGGGACGGTGCCCTCCGAATACTCGAAGGATCTGCGACTTGACATTTTGACATTTTAGTAGCCCACCCACGCTGACCATAACTTCCATATGTGTGCTACAACATTGAGCACGGCCAAGCTCCAGGGCGTGCACGTTTGGCATTTCGTTCTTGACATGGCCCTTCCCCTGTAATAGAAATAAGATACAACTCTGTCGGGGGGATGAGAGGTTGTTGCATTTTTTTCCAATAGCGGGTAGTAAATGTATTTTGCCAGCCCTTGGTCTGGCAGGCTTAGAAAGGGGGTGTCAGTCGAACGAAGCATGTCGAGCCGTCTGATCGAGAGAAGCCGGCATGTGTCGAGTTTACTTTGCTGGAATCGATGAATCCACCACTCATTTCTATGGAGGTGTAGCTATGTCTGCAAAGCTTATGCAGCTGAATTTCAAATTTAGCGTCTCAAAGGATGAGTACGAGCAGGCCGTATCTCCGCTGGCCGAAAAATTCGCGGCTGTTGAGGGTCTTCGCTGGAAGATTTGGATGATGAACGAAGCAGACGGTGAAGCAGGAGGGATCTACCTGTTCAACGACGAGGCCTCGTTGAAGGCATTCCTTGAAGGGCCACTCGTAGCTCAGGTGACCAGTCACCCAGCTCTGAGTGATTTTAGCGTCAAGCAGTTCGACACGATGGAGAAACTAACCGCAATCACGCGCGGTCCTGTTTAGGAGTCGGGGGACAGGCACCAGTTCATCAAGGATTGTGGACTTAAGATGGTACATTGCGTGCCCGTCATGCAATGGGGATAGGCACCTTCACAAGTCAGAGCGCAGTTCGCAGAACTTAGATCGAAAAACACATATTGGTACCAGGTTTGACATTTTTCCATTTTGCAGATGGCCTCCTCAAAGCTCAGTTCTGACAAGGCTTCCCAGGTGGTGCTGTTGGATGGACAGCCGATACTATCCAAGATATGAGATACGGAGGAATCGGTGAAGAACCCATACAGGCGAGTAATATTGATGTTATGCGTGCTGGCTGTTGGCTCTGGCTATGGTTGTGGACGGGAAGAGAAATCCAAATCAGAACCGGCAGTTGAATTTCATCCGTCAGGATTTGCCAAGAGTCATGCGGAGCCACTCAGGGTAGCACAGGGAGCTCTCGATGAGATAGTCGCTGGGCTGAGGGATGCCACAGCAACTTATATGGAGATCTCGGACCTAGAAGAAGTCATCTCCGCGCGCATTGAAGATGGGGCAAGAGAACCAGGTGAGCTGTTGAAAGCTGCTGCTCATGTGCGCCTCAAGACAACCAAGTACTTCAGAAACAAGGGCGTAACCAGGAGTGAACTGATTGGCTATTTTGTGCAATTTGATCGCAACCATCTGGCTGAAGATCACTGGCTCAGTGGTGGAGCGCTCAGGGCTCGATTAGAAGAGCGAGCTCGTAAAATAGCCAGGAAATATGTTGAGGATCTGAAGGCACTGGAGAATAATAGGGAATTAGCAGCAGAGACAGTTGCAGGACTTTTTGAGATTGAACCGGAAGAGGTTGTTGAATACCACAGGCGGTATGGTGTAGAGGAGTAGCCCAACGAAGAGGAATAAGGAGGCCACAGGTGTCTGAGCGAAGGAGTGGGTTTAAGTGTCTAGTGGTACTCGTTCTGTTCTTATCAGGGTTCATCCTGGGATGTGGAGGCAAGGAGAGTGGGGAACCGGTTCCGTTTGAGAACGGAGACTATTTCGAATATGAAGCTCATGGTGGACTCATGAGTGACATAAAACACAGTGACATCTATGAGATAAGCAAGAAGGATGAGAATACGTATGAATGTGCAACTACCACAGTTTTCTATGAGGTCAGGGATAGGCTTCTTGATGAACGGGAGGACCTTAAGTTTGAGTTGGACAAGTTCGGTCAGATTGTTCGGGCATTCAGCAAAGGGGAACCCATACAGGATAACTTTGGCCTCTACTTTGGGCACCATATACGCCTATGGTTGCCTCCGAGCATGAGAAAAGCCGGTGGGGAGATACTCTTCAGCGGGTGTGCAAAACGGTTCAAGATCACTGAGAGAAAGGAATGGGAGAGTTGGACTGTGTGGCCAGCTGAAGTGGGTTTTGGAGACGAGAAAATCATTAGTTACTACGATGCTGAGACAGGGTTCCTTGTGGGCGAAATACAATACATGTTCACTGGAGATAGGGGATTTAGACTAGTGGACACGAACAAGGACATTTTGCACTAACACCCTGGCCGGGCTTGATTCTTGCAATCCTGCTCCAACCTTACATCCGAATAGATTCTAGACCCTATTTCTCGGTATTTGCCACTTGACATAGCTCCTTCCGTATACTAGAAATAGGAAGCAGATATATCTGTCGGCAGACCCTGCCAGCAAGAAAACGAAAATAGAAAACGAAATAGGAGATTTGGATGTCGGTGAGGGTTAGGGCGTGTGATGATCATGTCAGCAGCAAGTCGGGAGAATGTGTCAAGAACATACGGGATTGCTTTGTGATGACTGTGGTCCCAAACTTGGGGGCAAGGCGTGCTATGTCTGCGGACATGTGCCCGCGGGGAATCCCGTAATGGTCTGCTACACCCACAAGGGCATTTGGTTGCGGTGTGATGGTTACGTCTGGCAACCTACGCGGAATACGCACTCTAGCGACTCGGACTTGGCTGCTGAGAGCTGGCAGCCATCTTATGTATTACATCTTACGTCTTATGTCTGATATAGACTTCTGCAGTCTTAAGGGGGTGAGAAAAGGTGAGTAGGTTCTTGACTGTTCATCCGGTCGGCAAGGAATTGACCTGGGGATTCACCATCCCCATCCGGGAGGCGTTTGATGCGAGTGCTTCAATTGATGCCTATTGGGTTGGGAGTTGGTATTCTCGAGAAGAAGGCAGATGGTATTGTGAATGGAATGCCAAGGACGCTGAGTCTATACGTCGAATCATTGCTAATGCAGCATCCGAGGTTCCCACAGAGGGAATCTACAGGATGGAGTTGATGGCTCGGTCAGGAGGTGCGGGAGAAGAAGGTCAAGGATTCCAGTTGACAGGTTTTGAATCAATCCTCCTTGTTGGTATTATTGTCTGTATGCTTTGGCTTACATGGGGGCTTGGGCATCTACTGGCTGACAAATGGCTTTGGTTCTGGGTCGAGTTAAACAAATTTGTTTATCGAAGAGTCGTTCTCTATGGAGTTGCCCTCGCTATGGCCGCTTGTTCGATTTTCATTACCACCAGACTCAGCTCAAGATTCGGGACATTTGGTGAAACTGTCAATAAGGCGTTTCTGTGGTATGGTTATGTTCTGCTGATTGCCACGTTCTGTATCTTTGTCTTTGATATTCTTCCTGAAGTTTTCGCCGGCATCATAATTGTGGGTCTTTTTATCGCTGCTATGTTTTTCTTCCAGAAGAAGTTTCTCAGGAAGAAGTGACTCCGTACCGAGAACAAAACCTGGAACCACAAGATTACTAGGTACGAGACACGAAAATAGAAAACGGAAAATCGAAAATAACACCTTGAGCCATAAGATCCTGCCGGCCCAAAATCTAAAAAAACCTTGAGACGGATTTAGAGCATTACGACTGAAAGCTATCTTATGTCTTGGGTTTTACATGCAGTCTTTGAGGTCTGACCACTCTTCGCTCTTCAAAGGGTCGGCAGACCCCGATTTTCGATCTTCGGTCTTCGATTTTCGGATCTGGGTGAGTGCTGACAGCTATCGTATAGCATACTGCAGTGTTATGTCTTGAATTTCGGGTTGGTCCCGGCATCGGAGTGGTCGGTGTCGTGTATTTACATTTGAGGTCAGAAGCGTATGATATGAGATAGGATTTCTGTACAACCTTGAGAAGAGAGGAGAAATGGCGACAAAAATCACGGTGATAGGTGCAGGGAATGTTGGCTCAACATTAGTGCAGCGGCTATCAGAAAAGCAACTCGGTGACATCGTCCTGCTCGAACGCGTGAAGGATCTTGCCAAAGGCAAGGTTTTAGACCTCATGCAGACTCACCCGATAACCGGTTTTGATTCAAGAATCATCGCGACCAATGATTATGGGGAGACGGCTGGCTCTGACATTATTGTCATTACCGCGGGGCTTCCGAGGAAACCCGGAATGAGCCGGGAGGACCTTCTGGCCAACAACACGGCCGTCGTGAAGTCTGTGACGGAACAGGCAGCTCCCAAGTCCCCGAAGGCGATTATTGTAGTGGTGACTAACCCTCTGGATCTGATGACCTACGTATCAAAGAAGGTGAGTGGCTTTCCGAGAGAAAGAATCATAGGAATGGCCGGCGCTCTTGATTCTGCCAGATTAAGGGAATTCATTGCCATGGAACTGAATGCCTCTGTGTGGGATGTTCAGGCAATGGTTCTTGGAGGGCATGGTGACCTGATGGTACCTCTCATTCGGTATTGTTCTGTCGCAGGGATTCCTATTACTGAACTGATGTCGATGAAACATATCGACAAGATTATCGAAAGGACAAGGAAAGCTGGAGGAGAGATTGTAAGCTATCTCAAAACGGGGAGCGCATATTGGGCTCCTGCGGCGGCCATTTCACAGATGGTTGAAAGTATAGTAAAGGATACGTGCAGGATCATTCCATGCTCAGTCTATTTGGAGGGCGAATACGGTCTCACGGACATTTGCCTGGGTGTTCCGGTAAAACTCGGAGACAAGGGTGTTGAGGAAATCATGGAAATTAAGCTCAATTCGAACGAGATGATGGCCCTGCAAAAGTCCGCAGAATCAGTAAGAGCAACTATTGACAACCTGCAACGAATGGACTTTGATTTGTAGCTATAGACTATAAGCTATGGGCTCTAGAGCTGAAACGAGAAACGCTTGCAGCTTATAGCATACAGCTTGTAGCTTTGTTAGTAGGAGGAGGGCAATGGAAGCGAAGTTGAAGGAGTTGAAGATTCGTCTTCTTGAGATCGACGACCTGAATTCCGCTGGGGCGTTACTGTTTTGGGATCAGGCAACCTATATGCCAGCTGGAGGTGCTTCTGCTCGTGCCAGGCAGATCGCGACCCTGGGGCGGCTCGCGCACGAGAAGTTTACTGACCCGGCTATCGGGAAACTGCTGCAAAATCTGCGACCCTTTGAGGAAGACCAGTCTTACGACTCAGACGACGCCAGTCTAATTCGGGTTACTCGTCGTAAATACGAGAAGGCAGTGAAAGTCCCGCCGTCGTTCACTGAGGAGTTCAACAAACATGCTTCTGCGTTGTATCAGGTCTGGACCAAGGCCCGGCCGGCGAACGACTTCCCTAGAGTACAATCTAGCCTTGAGAAAACACTCGACCTGAGCAGACAGCTTGCGGATTTCTTCCCCGGCTACGAACACATCGCCGACCCGTTGATTGATTTTGCCGACTACGGCATGAAGGTCTCGACGGTTCGCACGCTTTTCGAAGAGCTGCGGGAAGAACTTGTACCAATTGTGAAGGCAATAACGGAACAGCCAATTGCCGATGACTCGTGTCTGCACAAGAACTACTTGGAGGCAGACCAGGTAGCGTTCGCAGTTGATGTGATTAAGCGCTTCGGTTATGACTTCGAACGTGGGCGGCAGGACAAAACTCATCACCCCTTCATGACGAAGTTCTCACTGGGTGACGTGCGCATTACCACCCGGGCCAAGGAGAACGACCTCAGCGAACTGATGTTCAGCACGATGCACGAGGCCGGCCATGCGCTATACGAACAAGGCATCTCCATGGGCTTCGAGGGAACACCGCTCGCAGACGGAACGTCCTCGGGTGTTCACGAGAGCCAGTCCCGCCTGTGGGAGAACCTGGTTGGGCGGAGCAAGGGATTCTGGCAGTTTTTCTACCCGAGACTCCAGAAGGTCTTCCCCGACCAGTTGAAGTCGGTACCGCTCGATACATTCTACCGCGCGATCAACAGGGTCGAGCGCTCGCTGATTCGCACGGATGCCGATGAGGTTACCTACAACCTTCACGTCATGATTCGCTTTAAGCTCGAGCTTGATATGCTCGAGGGCCGCCTGGCCGTGACGGGTCTGGCTGAGGCGTGGCGTGAGCGATACAAGGCTGACCTGGGCACTGAGCCTCCAGATGACCGCGATGGGGTGCTCCAGGATATACACTGGTTCGTTGGCACCATAGGTGGCATGTTCCAGGGGTACACCCTGGGCAACATCCTGACTGCGCAGTTCTTCGAGGCTGCTCTCAAAGCACATCGCGAGATTTCTGCTGAAATCGAGAAAGGTGAGTTTGGTACCTTGCACAACTGGCTCAAGGAGAACATCTACCAACACGGCTCCAAGTATACTGCTTCTGAGCTGGTTGAACGCGTCACCGGCGGACCGGTGAGCATTCAGCCATACATCCGCTATCTGAAGAAGAAGTATGGAGAGCTATATGACCTATAATCTACGAGAAGGCGAGGGGCAAAGACCTGGAAATCACGAAAATAGAAAACGAAATAGGCCCACGCCATCGGAGAGGGCGTGAGGGTATTTCGTCCTGAGGCAAAGCCGAAGGATCCAGTTGTGCGAGATTGCTTCGGGATTGTCCACACTC